>JAYTEI010000457.1:0-22614 GCA_043735445.1 Akkermansiaceae bacterium
GAAGCCGGGACGAGACGTCCCGGCCCCTCAGGGTGGCGGGAGCGAGAGGGAGAAAGACCGTGAGCGAGACGCTCCCGGCACGGTCTGCGGCGAGACGCCGCTGCCACTTGGGAGACCTGGGAAGACGTTCTTGCCGGGGCTGCCAGAAAGGCCTAATTTTGAGAATCATGATCCTGACCATGAATATCCCCGATGAACTATCACCGGAATTGAGCGCGGGTTTCCGAGATCTCGGTCGTGCCGCACTGGAAGCGCTGGCAGCGGAAGCTTATGAGCAAGAGGTCTTGTCGCTGGAGCAGGTGCGCCGGATGCTGGGACTGGAGTCGCGTTGGGAAGCCCAAGACGTGTTGTGCCGCCACCGGGTGTGGCCAGGGCAAACCGCCGGAGAAATCCTTGAGGATGCGGCGACTTCGGCACATTTTCGCGCGGCCATCTCGTGATCATCGTCAGTGATAATTCAGCGTTGTCGTGTCTGGCCGAACTCGGTGAACTGGACTTGCTGCGACAACTCTATGGCACGGTGACCATCACCGCCACGGTGCTGCGCGAGGCCCGCCATGCCAATGCCCCCTTGGCACTGCGGCAGTTCCTCGACACTCCGCAGCCGTGGCTGGTGCTTTTGCCCGATGTGACACCCTATCTTGAGGAAACCAAGGCTCTTGATCCCGGTGAAGCTTCCGCCATCACGCTCGCTTGGAAATATCGGGAGTCCAGCCTGCTGATCATCGACGAAAAAAGAGGTCGCCGGGTTTGTTCGGCACTGGGCTTGCAGATCACCGGAGCTGCGGGCGTCCTGACCGACGCCGCAGCCGCAGGCTTGATCGACTTCGACGAGGTCTTCCAGCGGCTGGCGGGGACGAAATTCCGGCTGGGTCGTGCAGTGGTCGAAGAACTCAAGAAGAGGCTTCGCGAAGCTTCGGACTCGGGCGAACATTGAAGGGCTGGAGAATACGCTTTCAGGCGGGGCGGTGCTTACTTCCAGTTCCCTGCTCTCCGCTCCCAACTTCCCTCAATCGGCCAGATCCTCGTTGAAGTAGATCTTGATGAACTTCATCTTCTTCACTTCATCAAAGCCGTGCTCTAACACTGCGTCTGGCTTGGCGGCGAGGGCGGGCTTGAGGCGGATTTCCACGCCGGTATCGAGCTTCATCATGGACCGGATTTTGTTCTTGGCCTTGGTGACGTCCTTCTTGGAAATTTCAAATGAGTCGTCGAGTTTGTGGCCTTGCTCCTGCTCGATCTTGCCGCGGTGTTCGGCGAATTTCGCCTTGGCTTCTGGGGTTTTGAGCACTTGCTCCTCAAACTCGTGGAGGCTGAAATTTGCCTTTTCCTCGAAGTAGGTGATCGCATCGCGGGCGGCGTTAGAATTGTCCCACGGTGGGGTGTCGTCGTCGGCCTTGGGCTTGTCCTTCTTTTCCTTTTCGAGGAAGGCGACGGCCATGTTGGCGTATTTGTTCGTCAGAAACGGGCTGTCGGTGATGGGGACGACGCCGAGGAAATCCCGGACCCAGAAGCGCGAGTCTGAGCCGGTGCGGTCGAAGGTGAGGACGTAGTAGCCCTTGGTCGCGAGGTGGTTGAGGATCAGGCAACCCTTGTCGATTTTTTCCGGGTTGATGCCCTGCTCGGTGTGGAGTTCGAGGTCGCCGTCGCGGGTGGAAATGCTGAGGAACGGGACGACGCTCTCGGATTTTAAAATGCAGAGGCCCTGAGTGAGTTCGCCGTCGATGTCGATGTCTTTGACCAGCGAGATGCAGAGATCGCCGGACTTGATGTTCGGGTGGTTCGACTTGGCGTAGAGCCGTTTCGCGATGTCGCAGCCTTTTTCCAACAGCCCGTCGTCCGAGGCGAAAATGGCGGCGGCGTAGGCGTTCATTTCATGCTGGTCGAGTGATGAATGGTGGCTGAAACGGTGGGCAGTTAGGTTTTTGAAAGGCTTGAGAAAAAGGGTGGCTAAAGTTTCCTGATCGCTCTCGCCGACTTTGAAAACTTCCTTGGAGGTCTGCAGCGGCTCGTCGCGCTGGGGGTGGCCGACTTTAGCAAGCACCAGCCCAGTGGCGGTGGCGGAGGTGAAACGGATCTTAGCGGACATGGGGGCGGGAACCTAGAGGGGCCGCACGATTTGGGAACTCTGAAATGAAGAAGATGAATGAATGCCGTGGGCGAGATGTCCACGCTTCTTATTTGGACTTGCACGGGCGGGGCGGGGCCGGGAGTTTGGCGCGGTGATTTCGCCGCTGACCGTTATCGCATCGGTGCTGCCGGTGTATTTGCTGATGATCGCGGGGGCGGTGCTGCGGCGGACGCGGGTGCTGCCGCGGGAGTGTGATGTGCCGGTGATGCAGTTGGTCTATCGGGTGATGCTGCCTTGTTTCATCCTGGATAAAATTCTGGGGAGCGCGGGGTTGAAGAGTGGGTCGGTGGTGGGGTGGGCGATTTTTCTCGGGGCGGGATTTATCATCGGCGGGATCTTGATCGGGCTGGCGGTGGGACGGTGGATCGGGCTGGAGCACGGGACGGGAATGCGGACGTTTGCGTTGGCGGCGGGTTGCCAGAATTTTGGTTTCACGGCGGCTCCGGTGACGGAGATTTTATGGGGATCCGGGGCGCTGGCGCTGATGTTTGTGCATAACATCGGGGTGGAAACGGCGATGTGGTCGGTGGGGGTGATGATGATGAGCGGGGAGCGTGGGTTTTCCTGGCGGCGGCTGGTGAACGGGCCGATGATCGCGGTGGCGATCGGCCTAACACTGGTGGCGCTGGGGCTGGACGGGGCGGTGACGGGATCGCTGCGGAAGGCGATGTCGATGATCGGCGTGGGGGCATTTCCGGTGGCGATCCTGATCACGGGTTGCTCGATGATGGATCTGGTGGGCGCGGAGAAACTCAACTTACGGGTGATCCTGGGCTCGGCACTGGTGCGGCTGGCGTTGGTGCCGGCGGCGATGCTGTGCGCGGCAAAATTTCTCCCATTGCCGGTGGAACTGCGCCAAGTGCTGGTGGTGCAAGCTGCGATGCCGGCGGGGTTGACGGCGATTTTACTGGCCCGGCTCTACGGCGGGCGCCCGGCGGTGGCGGTGCAGGTGGTGATCGCGACGACGGTGCTGAGCTTGCTGACGCTGCCATGGATCATCACCTGGGGCAGCGCGTGGATCGGGCTGAAACCCTTGTTGCCATAAGCGGGTGGGATGGCTTTGAATCGCGGGCATGAAGGCAATCGGCGCGCGGCAATTTTTACCAACGGATGATCCGGAGTGCTTGGAGGAGTTTTCCGCAGACATGCCGGTGGCGGGGGCGAAGGACTTGCTCGTCCGAGTGATGGCGGTGGCGGTGAATCCGGTGGATACGAAGGTGCGGAAGCTGCTGGGTGAGACGCGGCAGGATCCGCTGCGGATTCTCGGGTTCGACGCGGCGGGAATCGTAGAGGCAGTGGGCGACGAGGTGGTGGGATTTGCGGTGGGCGATGAGGTTTACTATGCGGGCGATGTGACGCGGCCGGGCAGCAATGCGGAATTTCAAGCGGTGGACGCGCGGCTGGTGGCGAGGAAGCCGGGGGCGTGGACGTTTGAGGAGGCGGCGGCGTTGCCGTTAGTGGTGCTGACGGCGTGGGAGCTGTTATTCGAGCGGATGGGCGTCGATTCGAAAGGCGCGGATCGGGGGAAGACGCTGTTAGTGATCAATGGCGCGGGCGGAGTGGGATCGGCGGTGATTCCCCTCGCCCGCGCGGCGGGGCTGCGGGTGGTCGCGACGGCATCGCGGCCGGAGACGGTGGCGTGGTGCAAAGCGCTGGGCGCGGATGAGGTGATCAATCACCGCGACGCGCTGCGCCCGCAGGCGGAGGCGCTGGGGATATCGGAGTTTCCCTACATCGCAAATCTTTATAACACGGAGGCTTACTGGGAGGTGACGGCGGATTTGCTGGCTCCTCTGGGCACGCTGGGATTGATCGTGGAGACGGTGAACCCGCTACACATCGGCAATCCATTCCGGCTGAAAAGTCCGCGCGTGGTGTGGGAATACATGATGACGCGGTCGCGATTTCAAACGGCGGACATGCACCGGCAAGGGGAGATCCTAACGGAGATTTCACGGCGCTGCGATGCCGGAGATTTCCCGAGGATCGCGACGCGGGTGTTCGGGAAAATTTCTGCGGAAAATCTAATCGAGGCCCACGCGGCGATGGCAAATGGCTCGGCTCACGGCAAGTGGGTGTTGGCCGGATGGTAAATTTTTCATGACCGCTCACACCGCCACATTCACCGTTAGAACCCACGCCAAGGGGACGACCGAGATCACCTGTGAGGTGGCGGGGATCGTGTCGGGTTCGGGTGTTAGGAACGGGACGGTCACGGTTTTCGTGCGGCACACGAGTGCGAGTCTGGTGATCATGGAGAACGCGGACCCGAGTGCGCGGCGGGATTTGGAGCTGTTTTTCGACAAGCTGGTGCCAGAGAACACGCCGTGGTTCATCCATACGCAGGAAGGCCCGGACGACATGCCGAGCCACATCCGGATGGCGCTGACGCGGACGAGCGAGGTCATTCCGGTGATCGACGGACAGATGACGTTAGGGACTTGGCAAGGGATTTTTTTATTCGAACACCGGCGCGATCCGCACCGCCGGGAGATAGCCGTTAGCGTCATCGGCGAATGAGTTGAAATTTCAAATTTGCCCTGCATTATTCGTTTCCATCAATGAACGACCATTCTGACATTTTGATAGAACTCGCGCTCGCCGAAGACATCGGGGAGGGCGATGTCACGTCACTTTATTTCATCCCGGAGGAGCGCCGGGCGTGTGCGTTCGTGGCGGTGCGCAAGGATGGCGTGGTGTCCGGAGTCGAGCTGGCGGCGCGGGTTTTTAAAGCGGTCGATCGTGAACTGGACGTGGAAATCCTGATCGCGGACGGCAGCCGCGTGAGTTCGGGGGCTTTGTTGATCCGCGTGGAAGGCTCGGCGCGGTCGATCCTAACCGCCGAACGGACGGCCCTCAATTTTCTCCAACGTCTCAGCGGAGTGGCGACCCTAACTGCCCACTACGTCGAGCAGATCAAGAGCACGCGTGCGCAAATCCTCGACACCCGCAAGACGACGCCAGGTTACCGGTTGCTAGAAAAGAAAGCGGTGCTGGATGGTGGCGGCAGCAATCATCGCCTCGGCCTCTATGATAGGGCGATGGTGAAGGACAACCATCTCGTCGCGGAAGGCGGGCCGGAAGCGATCCAAGCGGCGATTCACCGGTTGAAGTCGGACAAGCCGGGGGTGGAGGTGGAGCTGGAGGCGGATCATATCGAGCAAGTCCGGTCGTTTCTCGCGCTCGAAGGCGTGGACCACATTCTGTTGGACAACATGAGTCTGGAGCAACTCCGTGAGGCGGTGGGCCTGCGCGGAGAACGCGGTAAACCGATGTTAGAAGCCAGCGGCGGCATCACTTTGGAATCGCTGCGCGCCATCGCCAAAACGGGCGTCGATTTCATTTCCGTAGGTGCCCTTACCCACTCGGCTCCAGCGCTCGACATCGGGCTGGATTTCGAAACGCTCTAACTGCCGATGAGCCGCGAAACATTCACGGGAGCTGCTGCGAGTTTCCCCGCGCCATTTCGCTTGTTAATCCGCGAATCGGTGGAGTCCACCAACGACGAGGTCCGCGTTTTAGCCCAAGCAGGTGCGCCAGACGGCTTGGTCCTCCTCGCCGAGCGGCAAACCGCCGGCCGCGGGCGGCGCGGGGCGGCTTGGTTTTCTCCCGCCGGGACATCGTTGGCGTTTTCCATTTTGGTGCGACCCGACGAACCGAAAGCTCTATGGCCACGGCTTGCCCTCGCCGCTGGCCTCGCGGTGGCGGAGGCGGTTGAATCATTCGGACTGCAAGCGGGCATCAAGTGGCCGAACGACGTGTGGATCGGGCAGCGAAAAGTCGCGGGCATCTTGGTCGAGGCGGGATCAGACTTCGCGGTGGTGGGCATCGGGCTGAACGTGAACAGCACGGAATTTCCGCCAGAGGTTTCTGAAATAGCTACCTCGCTGCGGCTCGAGGCGTCGCGAGATTTTTCCCGCGCCGAGGTTCTGGGTGAGATTATCCGTAAGTTTGCCGGACGTCGGCGACTGATCGGCAATGACTTCGACGCGCTGATTTCGGCGGTGAGGTTGCGTTGCGTGCTCACTGGAAAGCGCGTGATGTTGACCACCGCGAACGGTGCGAGGGGCGGCACCGTCGAGGGAATTGCTGATGGCGGCGAGTTACTGCTCCGCACCCAGAATGGGCTGGAACGACTGATTCAAGCAGATGAAGTGCGAATGCTACCACCGTGAAATCCCGGATTTCATTTCGGCTAAAACGACGCCAGACTGCGCTCATGAAATCGAGTTTGACTCTGCTCTTGGCAACATTGTTCGGCGTTTGTTCATGTGCTGCCACCAAGCCGGATAAGCCAAAGGAAGAAGCGAAGAAGCCCGTAGTGGAAGGCCCGAATCTGGTCGGACGGATTGCTTCAATTCCCGCCGACAAACGTTTTGTTTTGATCCAGAGTTACGGCAAATGGAGTATGGAATCAGGCGCCATCTTGACAACACGAGGTCCAGATGACCGGACGGCCAACCTGCGGATCACCGGCGAAAAGCTGGGCGAATTCGCAGCTGCCGACCTCCAGTCTGGCTCTGTCGAAGTGGGTGATGCGGTCTATTCCCAACATGTGGCCAAGCCAGCATCATTGTTAACAAGCCCGGAAGTCCCTCATTCTCAGGATTCACCGCCTACGACAACAATTCAAAAAAATAATTAACTTTTTGGGAATTCTTTGCTTTCAATACCTCTAAGGTGGGTGTATTTTAAAAATGTCCCGTTTGAAAAACCGCGCACAGCCAGAAATATTTCATTTTAGAGTTGATTACTATCCGGGTTACCGGGTAGCTTCTCTTTCGCAATGGCTGTGCCCCCTTACATGTCCCGAAACATGAACACTACAACCAGCCATAATGAAAACAATGAACGCCTCGGGCGCCTCGGTGAAAGCCGACGCGGACCGTCTTGCTGACTTCGTCCTGTTTACACAGCGGAGCTGCATCCTGAACCTGTCAAGTGAACTCAACAAAGGAAACGTTTCGTTTCCTCAGTTCTTCCTCCTAACCTACCTATCCAGCGAAGAATATCTCACGATGTCCGACATTGCGAAAAAGATGGGCCACTCGACCGCCGCTGCCACCGGCCTAGTCGATCGGTTGGAAAAATTGTCCTACGTTGAGCGTGTGCACGCTGCTGAAGATCGCCGTAAAATCATGGTCCGCATCACCTCCAAAGGAATCGAACTCGTTTCGAAGATGCGTACGGAAATCGCGAACGATCTGGCTGGCATTCTGGCAGGCATGGATGAAGACCAAGCTGAAGCCGTTGAACACACCAAGCGCGCCATTCAAGGCCGTGCGATCGCGTGATCAATTAGGTTTCTCCTCTGAATAAACCAGCTTGGCGAATCCTCAGCGCCTCCGTTACCGTCCCCGGGTGACGGAGGCGTTCCCCTTTTTAGACTCATTGAATTCGATTCCCGGCGTCCGCGCCGCTTGGATCGGACGTGTTCCAGATTTGCCCATCAGCGGTGACCGTGATGAAGCGATGGATTTGTTGCGCCCGCATCATGAGTCAGCGGTTTCCGATTTCGCAGGCTCCTCCGCCCAGTGGTGGCGTGCAGAGCAGGTGCATGGAACAAAAGTGGCCGTCGTTCCCGGCAGCCCGCAAATCCTGGCAGCCGATGGACTACCGGTCGTGCCTGGAAGCGATGGACTCGTCACCTGCCAAGCTGGAATCGTTCTTACGATCTATGTGGCGGATTGCGGCGCAATCTGGCTCGCAGATCGGGTAACGGGTGCCATCGGGTTGCTGCATTCAGGGAAAAAGGGCACCGAAGGTAACATTTTCAAAGCCGCGTTAGGCATGATGGCGGAGCAATTCGGCACCCGGCCTGAGAATGTGGCAGCAGTGCTCAGCCCGTGCATCAGGCAGCCCGATTATGAAGTGGATTTTGCCGGAGAAATCGGCAGGCAAGCCGCCATTTCAGGGGTCGGATCTTTTCTCGACTGCGGATTGAATACCGCGTCTGATTTGCAGCGCCACTACAGTTACCGCCGTGAACTCGGGAAAACGGGCCGCATGTTGGCCCTGATCGTCCGAGACTTTTTGCCATGAACTCATTCACACTCAAAGCCCCCGCCAAGCTGAATCTCTCGTTGCGCGTGCTCGGCAAGCGCGATGACGGGTTCCATGAGATCGATACGTTGATGGTGAAATTGCCGGGCTTGGCGGATGAGCTGGAGTTCCGCGAAGCCGCCGAATTCACCTTCACATGCGACGATTCGAGCGTGCCCGGCAATGACGGCAATCTCGTCGTGAAAGCAGCAAAAGCCTTTGACGCCGCCACCGGAATCTCCTGTAAATGCGCGATTTCACTCAAGAAAGTCATCCCCCACGGTGCCGGACTTGGCGGCGGAAGCAGCGATGCCGCAATAACCTTGCTGGGACTAAACCGGCTCTATGATCACCCACTCGGAGTGGAAGCTCTACAAAATCTCGCCGCTTCACTTGGCTCGGATATTCCGTTTTTCCTTACCGCTGGAGCCTGCCGTTGCACCGGGCGCGGGGAAAAAATCGAACCTATCCCCTCCCCGCCCGCGCTGTCAGTCCTTCTACTGAAGCCATTCTTCGGTGTTGAAACGACTGATGCTTACGCTAGATGGAAACAATCGTTTGAGCTACTGGGAGTTCGCTACACACCACAAGAGCTTCAGGAGATTGCGCTGGTGAATGATCTGGAGCGTCCGGTTTTTGAAAAGCACCGTTTCCTAGCCGAAATCAAGCAATGGCTGCTAGAACGCAGGGAAACAGCCGCCGCCCTAATGAGCGGTTCCGGCTCCACGGTTTTCGCTGTCCTACAAGAAGGCGCGAATGCGAACGCGCTGGCCGCCGCAGCCCGTGCGGAACTCGATCCTGGCCTGTGGCATTGGGCAGGAATCACTGAAAGCAATCATTAGGTCACAAATTGCAAGCCTCGTTTGACAAGCGGCGCGGCTTTCCTCTAGGTTCCCCGCCCCGACGCCGACGTCGGTCCCATTTATTATGAACATTGTTGTCGAGAAGCAGCCAAAGTGCGTCGCCACCCTGCGCGTGGAAATCCCCGTGGATAGAGTTGACCGTGAGCACGCTAAGATCTCCAGAGGTTATGCCACCAAGGCTCGGATCCCCGGATTCCGCCCCGGCAAAGCTCCGAGCGCCGTCGTCGAAAAGCGTTTCCAAAAGGAAATTATCGAGGAACTCCACGGAGCGCTGATCAACGAGGCCTACGACGAGGCACTCAAGCAGGAATCCCTCCACGTCCTCGATTTCGGCGTGCCTGAGGAAATGACGACTCATCCTGACGGCTCGATCACGTTCGTTTCCAAACTAACACTCGCGCCCGAGGTGACGCTTCCTGAATACAAGGGTGTCAGCGTAATTGTGCCGCCCTACGCGGTGCCGACTGAGGAAATCGAGGCTCAACTCACTGCCCTGCAAGAGCGTTACGCGGATTTCAACGACATCGAAGGTCGCGCCGCAGCGATGGGCGATTTTGCGGTCATCAATTACACCTCCACGGTCGATGGCAAACCGACCGACGAGTTCCTCGGCAAACCCGCCGGTTACCTTTCCAGCCGCGAAGGCTTCTGGGTGCGCCTTGATGAAAAAGCATTCCTGCCTGGATTCGCCGCGCAACTCGTGGGAATGAATGCCGAAGCTTCCAAGGAAATCACGGTCACCCTGCCCGAAGATTTCCCGATCGAGGAGCTTCGCAACCAACAGCTCGTTTTCCACACCACCGTCAAGGAACTCAAGCAAGCCGTCCTCCCAGCGCTCGATGACGAACTCGCGGAACGTCTCGCCCCTGGCAAGACGATGGAAGCCATCAAGGAACTCATCCGTGAAAACATGGAAGGCGAGCTCCGCCGTAAGATCGACGACATGAAGGTCAACCAGATCGTCGCCCATTTTAATGCGCAGGTGAATTTCGAGCTGCCCGACGAACTCGTCACTCAGGAAACCCAGTCCCAGGCCGATGCCATGGTGAAACGCGGCGTCCAATCCGGCATGAGCGAAGGCGAAATCGAATCCCAACAGAACGAGATTTTCGCTAGCGCCGGCGACCAGGCCGTTTCTAACCTCCGCACCAATTTCATCCTCCAAGAAATCGCGCGGGCCGAAAAAATCACCGTCTCCGACTCCGAGCTCGTCAACCACCTGATGCAAATCGCCAACTCGCGTAAAATCGCTCCTAAGAAATTCATCAAGGACATGCAGCGCGCCGGTCGCATTCCGAACATCCGCAGTTCGATGGTCATCGGCAAGACGATTGACTTCCTCGTCGAGCACGCGAACGTGGTCGAGTCAAAAGAAACCACCCTCAATGCTTAACTTCCAATCCCCTTCCATGAGTCCATCCACGCCGCCGAAAAACTACTACGTTCCCGTCGTCGTGGAGCAGGATGGACGCGGTGAGCGCTCATTCGACATCTACTCGCGCCTCCTCAAGGATCGCATCATCTTTATCGGCGTGCCGATTGATGACTTCGTGGCCAACTCGGTGATCGCCCAACTCCTGTTTCTGCAAATGCAGGATCCGAAAAAGGACATTCACATTTATATCAACTCGCCCGGCGGCTCCGTGACTGCCGGTCTCGCAATGTATGATACGATGCAGTTCCTAACATGCGATGTGAACACCTACTGCATCGGCATCGCCGCTTCGATGGGATCGGTCCTTCTAACTGCTGGAACCAAAGGCAAACGTTTCTGTCTGCCTAACTCCCATGTGATGATTCATCAGGTATCCGGTGGTGCCCAAGGCACCGCTTCGGATGTCGAACGCACCATTGGTTTCATGTTTAATCTCAAGAAGCGCCTCAATGGAATTCTCGCCTTCCACACCGGCAAGTCCATTGAGCAAGTCGAGAATGACTCGGACCGCGATAACTACATGACCGCCGAGCAAGCAGTCGCCTATGGACTCGTGGACAAAGTTCTCGAAAGCCGCAAGCAACTTCCAGACGTGGTCGTTGCGAACCTCGAAGACAAAAAGTCCGACGCTTGACGTTTCCAGGGTTCCAGCAAGACAGGAACCCTAAATCCCCAAAAACTGCAATTCCACCATGGCCCGCGCTTCCAATCTAACGATGTGCTCTTTCTGCGGAAAGAGCCACTCGGAGGTTAAAAAACTCATCGCCGGTCCCGGTGTCTATATCTGCAACGAGTGCATCGAGGTTTGCTCTAACATCCTGGAAAAAGAACTCGGTGGCGCTCCCGCGAAAGGAAAAACTCCCGCCGAAAAGCCCGGCTTCAAAATCCCTGCACCTGCCTCAATCATGGCGAAGCTCAACGAGTTCGTGATCGGCCAGGAAAACGCCAAAAAGGTGCTCGCAGTGGCTGTTTACAACCACTATCAGCGCCTCCGCCAGGACCAGGCCAAGGTCGGTGAAGAGTTCCGCGATGTGGAGATCGAAAAGTCCAACATCATGCTTCTCGGTCCCACCGGCTCGGGAAAAACCCTGCTCGCCCGCACACTGGCCCGGGTGCTCGACGTGCCATTCTGCATTGTCGATGCCACGACTCTAACGGAAGCCGGCTACGTCGGCGAGGATGTGGAAAACATCATTCTGCGCTTGCTGCAAGCCTCCGATTTCGACGTCGCCCGCGCCGAGCGTGGCATCATTTACGTGGATGAAATCGACAAGATTGGCCGCAAGACCGAAAACGTCTCGATCACCCGTGATGTGTCCGGAGAAGGCGTCCAACAGGCACTGCTCAAGATCCTCGAAGGCACCATCTGCAACGTCCCGCCGCAAGGAGGGCGCAAGCATCCGCAGCAAGAGTATATCCAGGTCAATACCGAGAAAATCCTCTTCATCGTCGGCGGCGCGTTCGTCGGCCTTGAAGACATGGTCCGTCGTCGGCTCGGCAGCAATACTCTCGGTTTCCATGCAGATGCTTCGAAGGAAAACCTCGACGATCCATCAGTGAATGTTTTGGAAAAAGTCCAACCGGAGGATCTTCTTCACTTCGGCCTTATCCCAGAATTCATCGGTCGCCTTCCCGTCCTTTCCTCGCTCAGGAAACTAACTGAAGACGAGCTAATGTCGATTCTCACCGAGCCGAAGAACGCGCTTATTAAACAATACGGCAAGCAGCTCGCGATGAACGACGTGAAGCTCCGAGTCACTCGCGATGCGCTGCGCGCCCTCGCCGAGGAAGCCGTCCGCCGTGGCACTGGTGCTCGCGCCCTGCGCTCGATTTTCGAAAAAATGATGCTCGACGTGATGTTCGACATTCCATCCCGAGAAGACATCGAATCGGTGACCATCAACCGTCAGGTCGTTCTCGGCGAGCGCCCGCCTAACATCCGCCGCAAGCGTGCCGATCAGGACGCAGCTTAAAGCATTGTCGCTGTAACCCGCACGCAATGGCACGAATCGGAACTTGATTCGCTAACCTGAACTGCTAGTCATTGAGGGTCATTCAGTGCCAACCGCGTGGATGCCGAGAAACCAACAACCAACAAAACATGAAAACCGTTAAATACCTTGTCATCGCTGCCGCTGCTTCATTCCTCGCCGCATCGTGCTGCCCAAGCGCCCCGGCGCCAGCGCCAATGACTCACTCGAAGTAAGCCCGCATTTCAAAGCCCGGCCCGCCGCAAGGTGGGCCGGGCTTTTTGTATCCAGAATTTCTAACCGCCTGCCGCTAGCGTGACGATCTCGAAGCGAGCTCCAGCTTCCACCCGCACACCGGAATAATCGCGGGGAAAAATCGCCTGTTCATCGAGTTCCACCACCACCGGTTTGCCGCCGAAGCCGATGCTTTCCAACAGATCGCTAACCGACATCACGCGGTCTAACTCATGAGGCTGGCCATTCAGTTGTATAATCATGATCGGGAAATTTCACCTCCACTGCGCGAGTTGTTCGGGAAACGGGCAGTCCTTGCAGTCCGAGAAATCTTCAAGGCAGAAGTCCTGATAGACTTGCAACAACGCCTGATGATGGCAGACCCGGCGCATCCACGGCAGCGCCGCCTTGGACGAACCGAACAGGCGCAGCCCGCAGCGCTTGACCTTATCGTTCGCCGCCGAGTTCCGCAGTTTGTGATAGCTCTGCCAGGACATCCCTTCTTCGTGGATGGCGAGAGGAGCCAAGTGATTCGCGATCAATTCGAGCGCCTGCGCCCGCCCGAATAGCGCCACCCGTTGCGCGGATGCTGCCGAAGTCAGCGTGTGACGATGGCTCCAAAACTCGTGCTCCAGCGTTTGTAAAAAGTCGATCACCGGCTTAGCAGAAAATGGTCGGGCCAACGCGAGGCGCCGGTATTGCGGCCAGACTTTCACCAACGCGGTTAGAGCCCCCACCCGCCGGTGAGGATGATTTGCCGGACGTTGGCCGTGGGTTTTCCAAGGAATCGCTCGATCCTCGGTCGCTTCGAACCGTGCCCGGTTTTTCCACCAAGTGTCCCACAAGCCGCGTAAATATTCGCGGGTATCCGCCGGGGCTTGCTCGTGCAAGTCCGCTGATAGAAACCCGGCGGTGCCGAATAGAATCGCCTCCGCCGCATCGCCCTCCGCTTTGAGCAAAGCCAGCGGTGCCCGTTGGGCTAACAAACGCATGGGCAGCGCGTTGCCTCGGTAGCCGAGCGTCTCGGCGGTCGCTTGGAACAACGCCGCATCGCGACCATGCGCGTCGGCGGTTCGCAACCAGCGGGATGCTTTCGTCGCCGCGCGATAGGCCGCCGCTTCGTCTAACAATCGCTCAATCGCATTCGGAGCCAATTGTTTCAGCGGCGCAACACAGCGTCCAGGATGGGCGATCGCTACCTCGCGGCGAGGTCGGTTCAACGCATCTGATAGTTGCATTTCCGAGATGACCACCTGCGGCACTTCTCGGTGATCCAGAGTGCGAGTGAAGATCCGCCGCGCGTCAGTTAGGAAAACCACATGCAGGACCACGTCTTGGAAAGCCGGATTCACCGCATGACCGTGCGACTCCCAATCCCCGGCCACCGGATCTAACTCCAGCGGGCCAGTTCGCAATTCGCCGTCGATCTCGACGGCCGCTTGGATGAAATCTGGCCCCGCGCCGCGGTTCCACTCGCCGAACTGCACGATCCTAACATTCTTGCCAGTGGTGGTGCGGAAATCCCTACCAAATGCCCCGCCGAACCACAAGGCCTGCAACTCCAACTCCGGTGGCAATCCACTCACCGCCGATTCCTCAAACGCCAGCGGTGGATGCCAGATCGAATCTATCAAAAAACTATAGGTCATTGCAAATGCCGGTCATTGTTCAAGGGGTTTTCACTGCGGGCACCTTCGTCGGATCCGCCGGTGGCGGCGGTGGTGGGTCGAGAATATCCAGCCAGCCCTTCAAGGCCTCGACCTCCGGCAGCGTGCGGTAAACGAGCAGGCCATCTCGCAAGCCGCGCACTGCGGCATCCTTGCGGTTCGCCGTGCGGTCGATAGCGATTAAACTAAAATCTTGGCGGAGTTTGTCGTCCTCTTTCGCATAATGAACTCCCGCCTTGCGGAACCACTGCGCGGCTGCCGCCGGATCGTTCAGTCGGAGGAAATCCAGGCCCACGGCTTCTGCGAGAATCCCGCTCTTCATCCGCTCCGAGGCTTGTTGCAACTGCTTTTGCCGCTCCAGCGGGTTGGTTTTCCATTCCAGCGCGGCGGCCCGCAGTGCGCGGAACTCGATGTCGCCATCCTGCTTCACGCCACTGCCGTCGAAGTGCTTGAATGGCCGATAGAGTGGATCTCCTAACACCACGCCTTGCCACGAGGTGACCGGCATCGCCATCCAACAAGCTTCGCCCCAAGTGAACCCGGCTAACAGCCGCTGATGAAGAATCCCGAAGTCGTGGGTGAGATGGAGAAATGGCTCGTAAACATTTCCGATAGTGACCGCCGCGCCTTTTTCCAGCAGCGGGCCGCTCCAGTTTTTGGTGGCATCTGATAGTTGCTCCGCACTGAACGAATGCAGGTGCATGGCCACCGCGCCTTTGCGAAATTGGAAGCGGCTGTTTAGAAATGGCCCGCTCACCGCCCAGTCATACCAGCCGTAATAGAGTGAGGCGTCGGTCATCGGATAGTTCTTCGGCAGCGTGTCGTTGAAGCGGTCCACCAGCGTCGGAATGCCAGCCACGGCATTGGCCTTTACCACGGTTTCCAACCACTCGTCGCCCTGCGGAAATTTATTGGCGATGTCCACATACGCTCGCCCCCACAAGCCGGTTTTCTCCACTTCCACCGCATCGCGGATCATCCGCTCACAGGTGGCGAAATTCGGGGCATCGATCCTCGCCGTTAGAACGAGGAACGGCATCGCCGCGTCTGAGATCGACTTCTCGCTCTGATAGAATTTATTCTGCAACACCCCGTCGATGGGCACGTCCTCCACCCCGAACATCGCGAGTTCCGAATCCACCGACGCCTCGTCGCGCCCAACGATGGGATTCGCCTGCGGTGGAGTTCCGGGTTTTGGTGCTTGCTTCGGCACCGGCTGAATACGCAGCGGCACGCCGCGCATCGTCACTAACACACGGATCTTGTTCACCACCGGCAGGGTAATCCCAGCCCCGTCAGCCTGGCGTTTCCACCACAACCGGCTCTCAAACTCGCGACGCAGTGGCATTAAAATCCATTTATCGTAATCCGCGCGCGAAATGTCCGCCGCCACCGGCATGTCCAGCGCGATCAGATTCTCCACCGGAATCTCGCGCGCCAGTCGATAGATTTCCGCTAGTTTCCGCGATTCCGGCACAGACGAGTTGTAAAGTACCGCCACCGATCCCGCAGAAATCGCCGCTCTTAGAACCGCAGGAAAACCCGCCAGCAGAAGCAAAACCATCGCCAATGTCCTCATCGCGCGAAGCATGTGCCCGGATGCCCGGATCATGCAAGACCCGGCGCAGCTCATAGCGAAATCTGCAACCCATCCCACGCCGCCCGCACTCCCGCCGGCAATTGGCCGTCTAACGTGTCGTAGTCAAACTCGTGCGTTAGATGCGTCAGCCACGCCTCCCGCGCACCTGCCGCCTCGATTGCTGCCAGCGACTCCGCCAGCGAAAAATGCGTCGGGTGACTCGCCGTCCGCAACGCGTCGATCACTAACACCTCCACCCCGGCGATCAACTCCATCGTCTCAGCCGGGATCCGCTTCACGTCCGAGATGTAAGCCAAGCTCCGCGCCCCCGGGAAATCAAAGCGGAAGCCGATGGTCTCCACCGCCGCGTGCTCCACCGGCAACGGCGTGATTTTCAGATCCCCGTAAAGAAATGGTCCGTCGATCACTCGCGCGTCCGGCCTAACATAGCCCTCAATCACCTTCTCCGGCGAAAACGCCCAGCCATACATTTCCTTGAGCGTCGTCATGCAACCCACCGTCGCGTGCAGTGGCAGCGGCTCGCGTTTGCGCCAGCAAAATGCCCGCAGCTCGTCAAACCCCGCGACGTGATCCAGATGCGCGTGGGTGTAAATCACCGCGTCGATTTCCCGCAGTCCTTCCCGCAACGACTGCATCCGCAAGTCTGGTCCCGAGTCCACTAACAGAGTCTTGCCCCCCGCCCGCACCACCACCGACGACCGGAACCGCTTGTTCCGCGAATCCTCCGAACTGCACACCGCGCAATCGCACCCGATCACCGGCACTCCCACCGAAGTCCCCGTCCCCAGAAATGTTAAGGAAAAATCCGCCACGCGGTGAGACTACACACCGCCCGACTCACCTCAACCGGCATCTCGTTGCGGGAGGCGGGAAAAAGGCAAACGGTCCTGATAACGAATTCCGCTGAAGCATCACCCGGCGGTTGCGTCCGGCGGCACGCCTTGCATAATCCGCCCTAGCCGCCGCATGCTCACACTCCTCAAAATCCGCAATCTCGCCTTGGTCGATGAACTCGTTTGGGAACTCGGTGCCGGCTTGATCGGCGTCACCGGGGAAACCGGAGCTGGGAAGTCGGTGATCGTCGGGGCGCTTAAGTTGGTGCTCGGCGAGCGGGCGGAGAAGTCGTTGATCCGGACCGGCGAGGAAACCTGTTCGGTGGAGGCGGTGTTCGAGCTGAAGGACGCGACGGAAGTGAACGCGGTGCTCGAAGACGGCGGCCTGGATGCTTGCGACGACACGCAGCTCATCATCCGCCGCGTGATCGGGCAGACGGCGAACCGGCAATTTATCAATGATTCACCGGTGACGCTGGCCTTGCTGAAGCGGCTCGGTGAGCATCTGGTCGATTTGCACGGGCCGCATGATCACCAGTCACTGCTATCCACGGAGCGGCAGCTTGCGATGCTCGATGCCTACGCCGGAGCGGATTCCGCAGTTGCCAGTTACCGGGATTTCTACCGGGCGTGGCGGACCAAAGCGGCGGAGTTAGAAGAGATCCGCCACGCGGAAAACGCCAGTGAGCAGGAGCTGGATTTACTGCGCTATCAGTTGCAGGAGATCGACGGGGCGAACCTCAAACCCGAGGACGAACAAGATTTGGAAGACCGGTGGCGGCGAGCATCTAACGCAAGCCGCTTGGTCGAGGCCGCAGCCGCTGCGACCGCCGCGCTGAGTGGCGACGATGGGATTCTGGAGCGGCTCACCGAAGTGCAGCGGCTGGTGCGGGATTTAGAGAAACTTGATCCGTCGATCCGCGAGCGCACGGCATCGCTGGAAACCGCGTGCTTAGAGCTTCAGGATTTGGAAGGAAATCTAGCGGACTACGCCGGAGAACTCGACATCAACCCAGCGGAAGCTGCCACGCTGGAAGAGCGAGTCAACCTGCTAGAGTCTCTCAAGCGGAAATACGGCCCATCCCTAACCGACGTGCTCGCCCGCCGCGCCGCCGCCGCCGCCCGCCTCGATACGATTGAGAATCGGGGCGAAAAACTCGAAACGCTGGAGCGCGAACTGGCTGCCTGCCGGAGCAAGTTAGACGCTGGTGGAAAATCCTTGGCCACCCTCCGCCGCAAGGCTGCGCCGAAGCTGGCGAAGGAAATTTCCGGCCAACTCAAGGATCTGGGATTCAAGCAATCGTCGTTTGAAGCACCGCTCAAAACGCTGACGGAGCCCGGTCCGCAGGGGTTCGAATCGGTGGAATTCCAATTCGGACCGAACCCGGGCGAGCCGCTGCTGCCGCTGCGCCAGATCGCGTCATCGGGCGAAATCAGCCGGGTGATGCTCGCGGTGAAATCCGCGCTCGCCGATCAGGATGCCACGCCGTTGATGGTCTTTGACGAGATCGACGCGAACGTCGGCGGTGAAGTGGCCAAAGCAGTGGGCCGCAAGATGGCGACGCTTGGCACGCGCCATCAGGTGGTGGCGATCACCCATTTTCCGCAAGTCGCAGCGATCGCGACCCACCATTTCGTTGTCGAAAAGGAAGTCACTGCCGGTCGCACGCGTTCGCGACTCTATCCGGTGAGTGGGGAGACCCGGATCCAAGAACTCGTCCGCATGTTAGGCGGCGGTGGCGAACAAGCGCGGGCGATGGCCGCCTCACTGCTCAACGCGTGAAACCGATTTACCAAGCCATCCCGGAACCGGTCGAGACCACCTCGCAGGAACTCGCCGCGTCGCTTGGCTTGCCATGCCGCGGAGCGGGGCTGCCACGGTTGCTGATCGGCCGCCGGGAATGGATCGCGCTGCCAGATCTCGGGGTTTCCCCGCTGAACGCGAAAACCGATAGTGGGGCACGCAGCTCCAGCATCCATGCAGAAAACGTGGAACTCTCAGCGGACGAAATGAGTGTCCGTTTCACAACCACCAATCATTACGCGGAAATCATTTCGTGCGAGGCTCCGGTCGCGCAGCTCGCGCGAGTGAGGAGTTCGTCGGGGATCGCCCGCAAGCGGATTTTCATCCAGACCACTGCGGTTCTAGCAGGTGGTTTGAGTTGGAGCATTCTTGTGAGCTTGGCAAACCGGTCGGAGATGCGCTGCCCGATGCTGCTAGGCCGGCGGGCACTCGCCGGTTATTTCCTCATCGATCCGCAAGCGGCGCATCTACTAGGGCCGAGGCGGCAGTTGGAGCAATTCGCCCTCAGACCGCCAGCCGCGAATCAAAGCTGAAGCGCCGGGGCTTGCCGGGCTTCAAGTCTCGCATGGATGGGTCCAATGGATTCACTAACAGCGATTTCTCCTCGGGGATGACCACGCTCGGCAGCAGCAATCCTAGATTCTGATCGTCCCGCAGCCAGCAGGTGAATAGCTGACTGGCTTCTGCTTCATGTGAAGCGCTAGAAAGCATCTTCTGAATCATCACAAGTTTTTTCTCCAAAAAAAGCAGCCAGCCGTTGTCACGACTGGCTGCTTTGAAAACACAGGCAAAGATGCCTATATCACGGCGATCAATAACGGTATTGCTCGCCCTTGAACGGACCTTCGACCGGCACGTTGATGTAGTCCGCTTGAGCCTGGCTCAGGGTCGTGAGCTTGGCCCCGACCTTGGCGAGATGGAGACGGGCCACTTCCTCGTCGAGGTGCTTCGGCAGCACGGTGACTTGGCCGGGTTTGTTAGTCTCCCTGTTTTTCCAGAGATCGATCTGCGCGAGCGTCTGGTTGGTGAAGCTGTTGGACATCACGAAACTCGGGTGGCCGGTGCCGCAGCCGAGGTTCACCAAGCGGCCTTCGGCTAACATGTAAATGCTGTTACCGGTCGGGAAGGTGTATTTGTCCACCTGTGGCTTGATGTTAGTGCGGATGACGCCGGGAGCTTCGTTGAGCTTGTCGATTTGGATTTCGTTGTCGAAGTGGCCGATGTTACAAACGATGGCTTGGTCCTTCATCTTCTCCATGTGCTCAAGGCGGATGATGTCGAAGTTGCCGGTGGTGGTGACGTAGATGTCGCCCCAGCCGAGGGTGTCTTCGAGCGTGAGGACGCGGAAGCCTTCCATCGCGGCTTGCAGCGCACAGATCGGGTCAACTTCGGTGACGACGACTTGGGCACCCTGGCCGCGGAGGGCTTGGGCACAGCCTTTACCAACATCGCCGTAGCCGCAAACGACGCCGACTTTGCCGGAAATCATCACGTCGGTGGCACGCTTGATGCCGTCCACGAGGGACTCGCGGCAGCCGTAGAGGTTGTCGAACTTCGACTTGGTGACCGAGTCGTTCACGTTGATAGCAGGAACGAGCAGCGTGCCAGCCTTGGCCATCTGATAGAGACGGTGGACACCGGTGGTGGTTTCCTCGGAAACACCTTTCCAGTCCTTCACGATCTTCGCGAAAATGCCGGGTTGTTTGGCATGGACGTCCTTGAGGAGGTCTTTGATGACTTGCTCCTCGTGGTTGCTGGATGGGGTGTTGACCCAGTCAGAACCATTCTCCAGTTCATAGCCTTTGTGGATGAGGAGGGTCGCATCACCGCCGTCATCGACGATGAGTTCAGGTCCGAGACCTGCTGGATTGACCAGCGCCTTCCAAGTACACCACCAATACTCTTCGAGCGACTCGCCCTTCCAGGCAAACACCGGAATCTCACGAGCAGCCATGGCGGCGGCAGCATGGTCCTGAGTGGAAAAAATATTGCAGGAAACCCAGCGCACTTCGGCACCCAGATCCAACAGCGTCTCGATGAGAACCGCCGTTTGAATCGTCATGTGCAGCGAGCCCATGATGCGGACACCTTGGAGTGGCTTTTCTTTACCATACTTCTCGCGGGTGGACATCAGGCCGGGCATTTCATGCTCGGCAATTTCGATTTCCTTGCGGCCAAAATCGGCGAGGCCGATGTCTCTTACTTTGTAGTCTGTGAAGCTCATGATTCGTTAGTTTGTTTGGAAGTGAGTTCTCAGCCGATTGCTTTCTGGAGGGCAGCCACCTTGTCGGTCGCTTCCCAGGTTAGATCGGCATCGTCTTTTCCGAAGTGACCATAGTTAGTGGACTTCGAATAGATGGGACGGAGAAGATTGAGTTGCTTAACGATGTCGGCCGGTTTGAAGGAGAAAACCTTGAGGATGGCGGCGAGGATAGTGTCATCAGGCTTGGTGCCAGTGCCGAAGGTATCGACATGCACGCTAACAGGCAGCGGGTGGCCGATGGCATAGGCAAACTGAACTTCGCAACGAGTTGCGAGACCAGCGGCAACAACGTTTTTCGCAACCCAGCGGCCCATGTAGGCGGCGGAGCGATCAACCTTGGAAGGGTCCTTGCCGGAGAATGCACCACCGCCATGGCGACCGGTGCCGCCGTAGGTATCGACGATGATCTTGCGGCCTGTTAGCCCTGAGTCTCCTTGTGGCCCACCGACGACGAACTTGCCAGTCGGGTTGATGAGATATTCTGTATCTTCAGTGAGCATGTTTTTCGGCAACACCTTTTTGATCACTTGCTCGATGCAGAATTTTTCGATCTCTGCATGTTCTACATTGTCGGCGTGCTGAGTGGAAATAACCACGTTGACGATGCGGGTTGGTTTGTCATCGACGTATTCGACGGAGACCTGCGACTTTGCATCCGGGCGAAGCCATTGTGCAAGTTTACCAGCCTTGCGGATGCGGGTGAGTTCACGGCCGAGGCGGTGGGCATACATGATCGGCGCGGGCATCAGCTCAGGCGTTTCATCACAGGCATAACCAAACATAATTCCTTGGTCACCGGCACCTTGCTCCTTGTGTTTCTTACCTTCCGCTGCAGCGGCGTCCACGCCTTGGGCGATGTCTGGACTCTGGGCAGTTAGATAGTTATTGATAAACAATGTGTCCGCATGGAAAACGTCATCACTGTTAGTATAGCCAATGCCACGCACTGCGTCGCGGATCACCTTGCCAATGTTGAGAACTTCATCGAGAGGCTTGGTCGTGCCTTTCTTTTTATCCTGAAGTGACGGGATGGTGATTTCACCGCCCACGACCACCACGTTGCTCTTCACGAAGGTTTCGCAAGCGACCCGGCTCTTCGGATCGATGGCCAAACAGGCGTCAAGGATGGCGTCCGAAATCGTGTCGGCAACTTTGTCCGGATGGCCTTCGCCAACGGATTCGGAGGAAAAAATGTAGGTGCTCATGTGCTTTTTAATTTTCGTATCGTCAAATCGTGATGTGTTGATGTATCAACGCAGCCATGCCGTCAATGCTGAAATCGCTGAAGCTCATTTCTGATCCCACTCGCCTGCGGATATTGATGCTGGTGGAAACCGAAGCGCTGTCCGTGGCCGAGCTGCAGGAGGTGTTAGGCATGGGCCAGAGCCGGATTTCGACCCAGCTCTCCCAGCTCAAAATGGAAGGCTTGGTCAGCGACGAACGCAGCGGGAAAAATAATATTTACACCTGCTCCGGGGACTCGGACCTGATGGAAGTCGCGCGATCCGCCGCCGCCGAGGTCGCGGAAGTGGCGGACGACACCGCCGCGCTCCGGCATCTGCTGCGAAAAAGGAAGGACAGCTCGCGCGCCTATTTCGACGAACTCGCGGGTCGCTTCGGCAAGGACTACGTGCCGGGACGCTCGTGGAAAGCCCTGGCCGAGGCACTCATCAAAGTCCTCAACTATCAGATCGTCGCCGACCTCGGGGCCGGTGAAGGCACACTCGCCCAACTGTTAGCCCAGCGGGCGGAGAAAGTCATCGCCGTGGATC
>JAYTEI010000458.1:0-10946 GCA_043735445.1 Akkermansiaceae bacterium
ACGGCCACTAGGATCAGGGCGATGATGCCGATCCAGAGAGTGAGGGGTGTGGGTGAGAGGTGGAGCACTAAATCTTAAGCAGTAGGTTTGAAACGAAGATGATGAATTCGTTAGGGCGAGAGCGGGTTCCAAACTCAGCATGTGCAGGGGGATATCAATCGTGGCACAGCGCGGTCCACTCCTCTTCTGGAGCCAATGTCGAACCCAGATCGAAAGGCTGGGGCAGGTTCCAAGACTCGGCCCTCGTTCTTCCGGGGGGATGATGTTTGATGATTTCTTCCAGCCCACGGCGGACCACTTCGGCAAAGCTCATTTCATTTTCGGCAGCAAGTCGCTTTGCTTCACGACAAAGCGCATCGGGAATCTGCACCTGTGTTTTTACCATGATGGCATTTTACCCACCCGGGCGGGTTGTGTCAATTTCTCGTCCGTCACTCATTATCAGACTGTCGCTCTTTTCGGGAGAACTTGCGGATGGGATTTCTTAGGCAAACAAACAATGGCTTCGGAGATGAGGAAGAAGAGCAGGGTGATTGGGGGGCAGAGCGATGAGTAAGGCTCCGACAAGGGCGGGAATATTCATGTCACGGGCTTTTCACGCGGAGGAAATAGTGGTCGAGATTGAGGGGCGTGAGGTTGAGCCGCACAGGTGAGGCGTTTGCAGGAATGGTAAAAGGCGCGGTTTGCCAAGTTTGCAAGTCAGTGCTGCCGTCCACGCGGTAGCGCAGCTCGGGGCGCGGACGCCAGAACTCGAAAAGCGTCTGCCCGCTCTGGCTGAAGACCCGCGGCGGGCAGCCGCTGCCAATCGCGGAGGGGTTAAGTCCAAAGGCGTAAGCATGATAATTGGTGATGCCGGCAGGATTCGCCGTGCCGGTGGCGGTGGCGGTTAGATTGCTGAAATAGTGGCGTTCCCATTCGTCAGAGAGCGTGTCGTTGTCGGTGTCGTCATTAAGCGGCTGGACGAAAGGCGAGACGGGCCAGCGCGGCAGCGTGCTGGTATCGGCGAGGTCGCGGCGCGTGCTTGCGGCCACGGGGCCTTGCGCGAGCAGGTCGGCGAACAGATCCACCACCGTCCACGGCAGGCTGGTGGCGGGATTGGTGAAGCTCTGTTTGTTAGTGAAGCCGGAGTAGCTGCACAAAATATCCGCAGCCTCCGAAGGGCGCTGGCAACCGGCGATGGTAAAAACGTCGGTGCTCTGCACCAGCGGGCCGGTGGCGTTGCCGAGGCGCAGTTCACTCACGCGTGCGCCGTCGGCGGCTTTGAGATCTATTTTTGCGTTCACGCCCGAGAATCCATCCACCCAGCCGCCGCCCTGGCTCCACGCCTGCGGCGAAAAAACGGCGGTGAGTGAACTCTCGATGATGCCGCGCAGATTCTGCCCGGTGACGCTCGCCGTGGCGTGGGTATAGACGACGGGGAAAAAGCGATACACGTCATCCCAACTCACGTCGCCGCTCGACACGGTGTTGTCTTCGAGCGGCACGCCGGTGCCCGGCGCGACGCTGTCGAAGCGAAAGCCCGGCGTCATCGCAAGCTGGGTCGCGGTCTTCGCGCGGAGATGATCGGTGAAGGCATTGTTGAACGAACTCTCCAGCGCATCGAGCCGCGTGAGCGTGCCCGCCGTGCTGCCTGCGGAGGCGGTGAGCGCGTGCCTGAGTTTTTGCCCCGAGCCGGACGCGGACGGGTCGGTGAGATTCGGATTCGCGAGGAGAAATGGCGCGCGCGCCGTGTCCACCAGCGCCTTCACTGCGGCGTCTTCCGCGAGGTCCGGCGTGACCGGCAGCACACTCCACGCGCGGCCCGTGACCGCGCCAGCCTCCACCGTGATGTCCATGCGCCCGAGCCAGCCGTCATTGCCCGCCTCGACCACGAGTGCGCCGCTCGCGGAGGTCAGCGGCACGCGCGTCAGCTCGTGCGTGTGGGCGGAAAAAATCACGTCCACGCCGGGCGCGATGAGCTGCGCGAGCGCGTGATTTTTCTGAATGCCCAGCTCGCTCATCACGACCACGATGTGGCAGCCCGCCGCGCGCAAGGCCGCGCGATGCGTGTTGATGAGCGTCACATAATTCGCTTGGCCCTGAGTGAAAGTGAAGCCGAGTGCAAGCGGCTGATACATCTGCGCCACGATGTCCGAGCTGATGCCGATGAACCCGATTTTCACCCCGCTGCGGGTGAGCGTGAGCGTGGGCGGGAGGAAGGCCGCGCCGTTCACCGTCGGGTCCGCCGGGCCGAGTTTCGCGAGCGTGACATTCGCCGCGAGGTGCGGAAAATTCGGTTGCTTGCTGATGGTGTTCGCCGGTTTCACTTGTTGATAAAGCGCCGCGCTGGTCGGCGCACCCGGCGGGTTGTATCGCCTGCGCGTGACATACGGGCCGTAGGCGTAGTCCCAATTTCCCGGCACGCCGACGTCGAAGCCGAGCGCGTTCACCACGTCCACGATGGCTTCGCCCGAGGTGTAAAACGCCTCCGCGCCGCCGTGGTAAGTGTCGCCGATATTCATTGCCACCACGTTCGGCGCGGTCGCGCGGATTTGATTCATCAGCGTCGCCAGCCGCGCCACGCCGCCGCGGATGCCGATGGCGGTCGAGGCATCGAGTTGCCCGCAAGTCGCGGTCTCGTAGTTGTCGCCCGGCGGGCAGTTAGAACCCGGCACGCGGAGGAGATCCTTGTGCGGCACAAGATGGGCGTGGAGGTCCTTGGATTCGAGAAACGTGACCGTCGTGGCCGCGTGGAGCGGTAACACCAGGACGAGGTAGGCGAGAGGAGTGGCGAGTTTTTTCATGGCGGGTGCGAGTGGGAAACGGCAGTTCATTGTTTGATGCCCGCCGGAATGGCATCGAACGGGCCATCCACATGGACCACCTCGCGGCCCTTACCGGCCAGATAGGCAACCGCGAAACCGGCGCGCATCCCGCTGCAGCAATGGACATAAAGAGGATGCGCGTCCGGCACCTCGCCGAGCCGTGCGGCCAGCCGGGTGTAGGCGATGTTTTTCGCGCCGCGGACATGGCTCTCGGCAAACTCGGCGGCACTGCGGACATCGAGCACCGTCGCCCCCGCATGATCCGCCAACTCGGCGGTGGTGATCGATTTCTGGCGGCGGGTCACACCATCCAAGGCCAATGCCTCGCCGACAGGAATCCACGCTTCCACCTTCTCCAGGCCGATGCGGACCAGCTCACGCACCGCTTGCTCCACCTCATTCGCATCATTCACCAGCAGAATAATCGCCGCGTTTTCCTCCACGTAGGAACCTGCGACGAGCGGCAGCTTGCCACCTGCCAGCGGGGCGAACAGCGACCCGGTTAGATGCTGTTTCATGAACTCCTTGCGGTCGCCGCGCAGATCGAGGATGACCGTCTTTCCCCCGGCGACTCGTGCGGCGATTTCGTTCCCCTGGAGTCGGTGGGGCTGAGGCAGCTTGCCACCGGGGAGCAAAGCCGGGCCGGCCTTGTTGTCGCGCTTCATCCGGGCGAAATAGCGGGGCGGTTCGGGCTGACCTGATAGAATGTCTTTTACAAAAGCGTGCTCGCTGCCTTCGAGCGCTTCGCGCAAGGCCCCGTTGTACTGGCGCTCATAGCCCAACACGCTGGTCGGCACCGCGCCCAGTGATTTGCCGCAGGCGCTGCCGGCACCGTGGGCCGGGAGTATTTGCAAATGGGCCGGCAAGGTGGAGGTCGCGCGCAGGCTTTTGTATAGTGCGCGGGCGCTCGGCTCCATCGCCCCGGACTGCCCGGCGGCGCTTTCTAATAAATCCGGACGGCCCACGTCACCCACGAAAATAAAGTCGCCGCTCAGCAGGCACATCGGTTCGGTAGCTCCGCCGCCGATGTCGGTGACGAGGAAACTCAGGTGCTCCGGCGTATGCCCGGCGGTGAGCAACGCCTTGAACTCGATGTTCCCGACGCGGAACACGTCGCCAGCGTGGAGCAAGCGGGCGTTCGGCTGTCCTTTGGCCCACTCGAACTGCCAATCCGGCCCGCCCTCGGCTGATAGATACGCGATGGCTCCGTGCCACGCCATCAGCTCGCGGGCGCCGCTCAGGTAGTCCGCGTGGATGTGAGTGTCCGCCACGGCCGTGATTTTGAAATCGTTGTCCGCCGCGATTTTTAAATAGCGGTCCACGTCGCGCTCGGGATCGACGATGAGGGCCTCGCCGGTGCGCTGGCAACCTATCAGGTAGGCGTTTTGGGCGAGGGAGCTGTCAGTGATTTGTTTGAGGAACATGGGGTCGGTTTCAGGGTGAGGTTGTGCAGTTGCCGGAGGTGCGGCACGCTTGGCTTGCCACGCGGTTCCACGGCATTTTGGCCATCAGGATGGCGAGGCCGCACCAGCCGGTGCTGCCGGCCATGGTCAGGCCCGCGCCGAAAAAGGCGCAGAGATAGACCCAATTCGGATTCACCGTTAGGGACAGGATCCCCCCGCTCAGCACGCCGAGGCCGATGGCGAGCTGGACCTGCTGCATGAGCGGAAGCACCGCCTTGGCGCTCGTGGCCACCGGCAGGCCCGCCGCTTTCCACGCGAGGATGCCGCCTTCCAGATTTCTAACATTGGTGAACCCCAGCGCTTCCAGCTTCTGCAATGCATCCATCCCGCGCTTGCCGCTGCGGCACATCACCACCACCGGCGTGTGGCGATCGACTTCGGACGCCCGCTTCTCAAGCTCGCCCGAAGGAATCAGTTTCGCGCTGACAATATGCACTTCGGCGTGCTCGACTGGCTCGCGGACATCGACCAAGCAGCAGCCGGAGGGCAACAGGGACTTGAGTTCGGTCGGGAGAATGGTTTGATGGGTCGCAGGCATGGCGGTGATCGGATTCGTGGTTGATTTTTGTTTCGAACTTGACCACTCTATCGCCACATAGCGATTTAGCAAATAATTTAACCCATGACCCGAAAGCACATTCAGGCACCCGCCAAAGACCTGTCCCCGCTGGCGTTGGAGCTCATTGCGAGTCGCTTCCGGGCGCTCTCCGAGCCGATGCGGCTGCGCCTTCTCAATTTGTTGATGCAGGCTGAGCGCACCGTCGGCCAACTCGTGGAAGCTTCCGGTTCCGGCCAAGCGAACGTTTCCAAGCACCTCTCCGTCCTGCGCGAAGCGGGAATGATCGGGATGCGCAAGGAGGGACTGACGACTATCTGTTATATTGCCGATCCCATCGTCAATGAACTGTGCGAAATGATGTGCTCGCGACTGCGTGAGGAAATGGAGAGCAAGGCTGCGGCGATGGCGTTCGAGCCGAAGGTCTGAGCGGTGATCGGACCGCAGGCAAGATCAGGCTGCGGCCCTATTCGGCAACACCTGCGGATGGGATTTTTTCGGAAGACAAAGAATGGCCTCGGAGACGAGGAAGAACAGCACGGCGATGAGGAAGGCGCGCCAGACATCGCGGGAGAGCGAGGGGTCGGTGGCTTGGCCGGCTTGGTCGAGCAGGGTGTATTTGGTGCCTTCAAGCGCCAGATCCAACTGCTCGCGGGTGAGGATCTCCACGTTGTCTTCCTGGGCCGGGCGGTTGACGGCTAACAGTCGCTCGCCGAGGCGGAAGATGCCAGCTTCGTAAGCGGCGTTGGCGGGATCCGGCGTGCCGTAGTCGTCGCTGCGGGTGCGGGTCTCGCCGGGCAGCGGCTGGGCGGCATCGCTGCCGACGGTGGTTAGATAAGACGCGTCGAAGCGGTCGGCCCCGGCGGCGATGATCCGCTGGACGGCGGGGAGCAGGACATCGGCGTCACCCAGGTTGGACCAGGTGTAATCCGGCAGCGAGCCGACGAACCAAGCGGTGCCGTGATCGACGATGCGGCGGGTGATGATCGGCTCGCCATCTTCCCAACGGGCGAGCGACGTGGCGTCCCCTAACGGAACCTGGCGGCGGATCGCCTTCAGTCGCTCGGCAGGGATCGGAGTGCCATCGACGCCGTCGCGCAGTGGGCCGTCGCTGTGGTTCCAATCCTTGGGAATGAAAAACTTGCCGACCGGAGCGTCGCTGGGATTGGACCATTTCAGATCGATGAATGACGCGTCGGAAGAGATCCCGGGCGGGAAAAAGATGACGTGGCCGCCGGATGTTAGGAAGCGGTTGATGACATCATAGGCGGGACCGCTGGGCAGGGGAGCCGCCCACAGGATGGTCGCGAGATCGCCGGTGGCGATGCTCGCGGCGTTGGCGGGATCGATGCGTTGGACAGTCTGATTGCCGAAGCCGGGAGGCGCGGCGGCGAGCGCGAGGTAGTCGGCAGTTTCGCCCGCCGGGGCGACGATGATGGATTTGACGGGACGGGCGGGGCCGTAGGCGAAGAAGGTGGAGTTATCGCGCGAGTTTCCATCGGCGGGGATGGAGAGCCAGCCGGAACCGGTTTCGCCACCGGCGGGCAGGGCGACGCGTTTTTGAAAACGCAGCGACTGGCCGGGGAGTGTTAGCGTTTCGGTGGTGCGGCTGCCGTTGAGATTGGTGGTGAGCGGGAGGGTGGTGGTGCCGCGTGAATCGGCGGCACGGAGGATTTCCAGATCAAGTAACATTTCATCGCCGGAACGCCGCGAGCCAAGGACGCGGATGGCGGTGTTAGGCGCGGCGGGACCGGTGATGGAGAGCACGCGGATGGCGGGCTTCTGCGGCAGCGCGGCGAGGGCGGCGCGGGCGGCGGACCAGCGTTCGTCGTCGGGCCGCCAGTTGGAGGTTTGGAGATCGGAAGCGAGCCAGATTTCGGATCGTCCGGGGGTGTCTGCTAGAAACTCGGCGGCGCGGGCGAGCAGGGTCGGGAAATCCGCAGCGGTGTCGGTCGGTCCGGTGGATGAAATGTCGGCGAGGATGTCCGGCGAGGGGATTTCCTGGGGTTTCCTGCTGGCACTGTCGATGAGCACCAGGCGGGCGGCACCGAGGCTGGCCATGGCGTCGCGGACTTTTTCAATGACGATCTGCCGGCGTGGATTCAGGCCGTCGCCGGGCTTGGTCTCCATCGAGGCCGACCGATCTAGCAGTAAAACGACGGTGTCGATCGAGCCGCCACCCCAGCCGATGAGGCCGGAGACGATCGGCCGTGCGGCGGCGAAGGCGAGCGCGGCGATGGCCAGCGCCCGGCACGTTAGAATGAGAATGTGGCGCAGCTTTTTCTTGCCCCGCGACTCGCGGGTGGCCTTGAGCAGGAACTGCATCGCCGCCCACTGGATCGTCTTGTGGCGGCGGCGATTGAGCAGATGAATCGCTATCGGGACTGCGGCGGCGAGCAGGCCCCAGAGCAGCAATGGATTGAGGAAAAGCATGGGTGACTGGATTTACCGCGAGGAGGCTATGGGAAGGTTTCCTCGCCGACGTGTCGGGAAAACTCTATGGACTCATGGAGGATGCGGGCGATTGCGACCTGGCTGGATTGGACTCGGTAGATGAGGAAGTGCTTGCCGCAGCGAAAGGTGCGGACGCCTTGCATGATTTCATCGAGAGCTTTGCTTCCAGGAGTGAATGGATTTTCTGCGATGCGCTGGATTGCCGTTTCTATCATATTCTGATAGACCGGAGCTTGATCTTCGCCCCAGAACTCGAGAGTGTATAAAAAGATCTCCAAGAGATCTTCCTTGGCAATCTCTGATAGGCAATAGTCCGTCACCTGCTGCCCTCTTTACGGGATTTTTTCCGATGAATTTCGAGGGCTTGCGCTGCGATTTCCTCGATGGACATGGTGGCAATTTCGCCCCGGTCCAATTGATCGAAACCGAGTTGAACTTCGCGTTTCAATTGTTCGAATTTGATCTTGGTGAGTGAGTCGTAGTCCTCCTTGGAGGTGAGGACGAAAGCGGGACGACCGTGTTTCGTGATGGAAACGGGACCGGTGAGGGCGCTGTCGAGGACTTGGCCGAGCTGTTGTTTCGCGATGTTGGCGGTGACGGTTTTCATGACTTGTATTTCATCTAAATTGGACGAAACGGATGAATTGGCAAGGTCAGTGTTTTGACTTCGGCAGCCGGGCGGTGAGGAATTCGCGGAGCAACGGCTCCAGCGGTGTGTCGGTGGTGATGAGCTGATAGTCTGCGGCGGCGTCGTGGCATTTCGCGCGGACGGCGGTTAGGAAATCGCGGAGTGCGGCCTTGTATTCGTCGGCGATGAGGTTGGGCTCGGCGACGATGGAGGTGCCGTCCTCGAGATCGACGAAGCGGTGCGGACGGTCGAACTCGAAACCGATTTCCAGCGGGTCCATCAGATGGAAGACGGAGATGTCGTGCTTGCGGTAGCGAAGGTGCTGGAGGGCATCTCCCAGCGCGACGGGGTCGGTGAACAAATCGGATAGAATGACGACGAAGGCGCGCTGGCCGATTTTTTCCGCGATGGTGTGGAGCGCGGTGATCAGTCCTGTTTCACCCGAGGGATGGACTTTTCCGAGAGTGGAAAAGAAGCGTTCCAGGTGCGCGGCGCGGCGGCTGGGCGGGACTTCGAGATGGAGCTTGTCGGTGCAAATGGATAGACCGGCGGCGTCGCCTTGATTGACGAGCAGATAGGCGAGGGACGCGGCGATCCGGCGGGCGACTTGGATTTTTGCTTCGCCATTTCCCGCGAAGTTCATCGAGCCGGAGGCATCGACAACGAAATAGGCGCGGAGGTTCGTGTCGGCCTCGAATTCCTTGATGTAAAACCGGTCCGAGCGGGCGAAGGCTTTCCAGTCCAACCGCCGGGTGTCATCGCCGGGCACGTATTTCCGATACTCGGCAAACTCGACGGACGAGCCGCGGTGGGGTGAGCGGTGTTTGCCCGCGACATTTCCTAACATCGGCGCACGCGACTCGATGGGCAGCGAGGCGAGGTGGGAGAGCAGGGTGTTGTCGATGAAGGAGTGGCTCATGGCTTCAGAAGTCGGACGGCCCCGGTTTTTTCCACCCACTCCTTCACACTGAGTTTGTAGCTGTTGAGGCCGGCCTGGCTTTTAATTGTGGCGAATTCGCCGGAATTAAAATCGGGGTTATAGACCGACTCCCAGATGCCGAGAAATTCTATGGTGTTCCGGTTTCTGAGCCAGTCGGAGATGAAAAAATCCCCGTCCTTGGCCTTGAGCATGTCAGTCAGCGAAATGAAGTCACCGTCCTGATCGCTCAAGATCGTGATTTCTGCTCCCTGCACTTCGATGGTGGCTTTGACCGGCTTTTTCATGGGGTGTGACTGGGTGGCCAGAAAAGGTCTCCTATGCGCGGCACTAAATTTTCTTCAGAGCTATCACCGCAGTAAAATTTGTCGCCTCGTTCTTCTCTGCCATTAAGAAAAGATCTCACGCCAACCAATGAGCAAGTGAGTGAATGCATCGAACTCACGCCAACGGCAGGAGCGAGGGAATGAGGAAACAAACTTCCCGTGGACCATTCGCAGAGCCATGCATCTCCGTCTCGATAAGGTGTGCCGACTGAAATTTCGAATTCGATAAGCAAATCGTTTCGGCGACACCACAATGTCCAGCTTGCCACAGAGTTGTTCATTTCCATTTTGATGGATTTCACTCGTCCCTCATCTCCTTGATCAGCCGCTCGACGATCTTCTTGGATGTCATCCCTTGCGACTCGGCGGAGAAATTCGTGATGATGCGGTGGGTGAGCACCGACGAAGCAATGGCTTCCAAGTCTTCGAGCGATGCCATGTAGGCACCTCGCAAGGCGGCGCGGGATTTTGCTCCCAGAATCAGATACTGCACGGCGCGCGGTCCGGCACCCCAGCCGACGGTGTCCTTGATCCATTGCGGCGACTCCGGTTCGCCGGGGCGGGTCTTGCGGACGATTCTCACCGCGTAATCGTAGATGTGCTCGGGAACGGGGACGCGGCGGACGAGCTGCTGGAAGGCGATGACTTTTTCTCCGTCGAGGAGGTGGTTGAGGACTTGGCGGGCGCTGCCGGTGGTGGCGCGGGCGATTTCCTTTTCCTCGATCGACGATGGATAGCCGACCTCAATGAGAAACATGAAGCGGTCGAGCTGCGCCTCCGGCAGCGGATAGGTGCCTTCCTGCTCGATTGGGTTTTGCGTGGCGAGGACGAAAAACGGCGGTTGCAGGGTGTAGGTCGTGCCAAGGACGGTGACCTTGTTTTCCTGCATCGCTTCAAGCATCGCGGACTGGGTTTTCGCCGGGGCGCGGTTGATTTCATCGGCCAGCACGATGTTTGCGAACACCGGCCCTTTGATGAACTCAAACTCACGCCGCCCGCCGACGCCGGATTCCTGGATGATGTCCGTGCCAGTGATGTCGGCCGGCATCAGGTCGGGCGTGAATTGGATGCGGTTGAACGAAAGGTCGAACGTCTGGGCCACCGACGATACTAACAGCGTTTTCGCCAAGCCGGGAACTCCCATCAGCAAGGCATGACCACGGGCGAACAGACAGATCGCAAGCTGCTCGATGACCTGCTCCTGGCCGACGATGGCTTTGCCGAGTTCGGCGCGGAAGGCTTGGTAGGTTTTTCCGAGTTCATCGATGGCGGCAACGTCATCGGGTGGGAGTTGACTGCTGAAGTCGGGATGGGATTCCATGGCTGATAGGTAAGTGCACGCGAAGCTAAGAGCCGGCCTCGCTTTGTCCAGACGGGATCTTGCGATGTCACCGGACAAGCGGAGCCTGAGAAAGAGGCCGCTGCTGCGGGTCGTTGGAAGATTGAAACATCGGCTCCGCCGGTAGAGCGGGTCAATGCCGCATGAAACGCAGCTCGTATTCCCGATGAAGCCGTTCTTGCATCGCTTTGAGTTCTTCGAGATTCAAGGCTTCAAGTCCTTCACCGGAACTCACAGGCAGATCGAGAAATTCCTCGAGGATTTGAATCTTACCGATCCAAAGTCCTTCCACGCGGCCTTCCACAAGGCCTTCCACGCGGCCTTCGGCTTTGAGTTGTTCTGCGACGGACATGGCGTTCTTTTCGAGTTCGGGGTTGGTCGAGAGGCTATGGTAAATCTTCTTCGCGTTAAGGTCGCTGTCGGAATGCAGCGCGTAGAG
>JAYTEI010000459.1:0-10922 GCA_043735445.1 Akkermansiaceae bacterium
TCCAAAATGAGCTTTGATCGCGGTGGGTCGAAGTGCCACTTCGCCCAGAGGGAAATACCCTGCGGCGGGCTTAAGGGGCAAGGACGGGACGTCGTTGGGCTGGCCAAGTGGGAATTACGGTGTAACGCTCTCCACATGTTCCGAAAAACTCTGCTGTTACTACTGGCCGGTTTGTTCAATTGCGTGGGGTCGGTGTGGGCTCAGGACGATGCTCCTGGGGCGGACTCGACCACGCCCGAAAAGCCGAAGGCCGGGGAATCACCCGGGCCGGGGCGGTTTTGGCAGGCGACGGTGAACGGCGGTCACTTCATGGTGGCGCTCGACCGGATTGCTTCTGTGAGCCGCCACAAGTATGTGCTGGACGGGGCATTGGTCGTCGATGAAGTCACGGTCGATACGGTGGGCCAAGCGTTGGCGCGGTTCTATTTCATCACGCCGATCACGGATTCCGCGCCGGGTGCTTCGGTGGCGGGGATTGCGAACCGCGGGCGCGAGTTGCTTGAAAAAGCAGCCGAACACGCCGGCCTCGACGTGCAGAATATGGTGATGAAAAAATACCCGGACACCAGCCATGCGAAGTCGATCGAGTATCGGATGCTCAGCGCGGCGGACCTCACGGCGCTCTACGGCAGCGTCCGCAGCGCATGGGAAACCGGGCGCGGGCGGCAGTTTGCCACCAAGTGACGGGCGGCACCAAGGTGCGGCGGACTCCGATCCGCCTAGCCAATGGTAGGTCGATGATGCCGGGCGAAAGCGCTTTTCCATCGGCATCTAATTGGCAGGGCGATTCGGAGATCCCTCTCCTTGCCAGCCAGTGACGGGCGGCTTGCCAAGCCACCCGCCATTGCGGAAGTTCCCCGTGAGATCATGAGTTCATTTGAAACAAAAGTGCAGGCGGCGTTGGCCAATCCTCTCAACCAGGGCGAACTCGCGGACGCCGATGCCGTCGGCACGGTCGGCTCGCCGGAGTGCGGCGACATGCTGCGGATGTGGCTGAAATTTACTGAAAAGGACGGCAAGCGGGTGATCGACCGCGCTTCGTTCCAAGCTTTTGGCTGCCAGACGGCGATCGCGGTGGCGTCGATGGCCACCGAGCTGCTGCGCGGCAAGACGGTGGATGAAGCGAAGCACCTCAGTGCGCAGGATCTCACCGGCGATCTCGGACCGCTGCCGCCGATGAAAATCCATTGCGGCCAGCTCGTGGAAGGGGCGTTGAGAAATGCCCTGGACAACGACGCGGCACCGGTGGAACCCGCTGCCGGCACGATGGCTCCGACGCTCGCATCCGCGCTCCATCGCAAGCCGGGTGGCATCCTGCGGATCGTGCCGCTCGACTAGCGCGGAGGTTTATTTTTCCTGATCGCGATAAAGATCCCGCGTGCGCGGCGTTTGCTATTTTTCCCGACCCATTCATTTCGTGCTAGAACTCCAAGAAGTCAGTTTCACCATCCGCAAAGACGGCGAGGAAATCCCGCTGGTGGACCGCGTCTCCATCCGCGTTCCGAAAGGCCATTTCATGGCGATCGTCGGGCCATCGGGTTGCGGGAAAACGACGTTGCTGAAGACCATCGCCGGGCTGAATCCAGAGTCGGGCGGGACCTTGTTCTGGGACTCGCGGGATTTGTCGAAAGAGGGGGATTTCTCGCCGTCTGAGATCGGTTATGTGCCGCAGTTTTCGATCGCTTACGAACCGCTGTCGGTGGATGAATCGGTGGAAGCGGCGACCCGCTTGCGGGTCCGTTGCAGCAACACCGCAGAGCTGGATCACCGCATCGACCGGGTGCTTGAGGAAACCGGGCTGGGGCCGATCAGCGACCGGCAGGTGAAGGTGCTTTCGGGCGGGCAGAAGCGCCGGTTAGGGCTGGCGATGGAGCTGGTTTCCGATCCCAAACTGCTGCTGTGTGACGAGGTCACGTCCGGTCTCGATCCACGGTCGGAGCGGGAAATCGTCCGCTTGTTGCACGATCTATCACGCAAGGATGGGCGGATCGTCCTATCAGTCACCCACTCGCTGGCGCATCTGGAATTGTATGATTCCATCTTGGTTTTGCACGAGGGGCGGGTGGCATTTCACGGGCCACCGGAGCAGTTGACCCACTATTTTTCCGTGGGCGATACCGAGGAAGTCTATCCGCGGCTGGCGACCCAACCGTCCGAGCGCTGGCACAGCTCTTGGCAAAAGCACCGCGAGTCCTATCAGAAGATGATGGACAAAAACCGCACGCTGTTAGTTTCAAGCGGTGCGCTGCATGTCCCGCCGGCTGCGGAAGGTGGCGCGCCCGAAGCATTGCGGCTGCCGGGATTTTTCAGCCAGTTTGCGACCTTGCTATCGCGCCGGTGGCGGATTTTCTTCCGCGATCGGGGGCAGGTGTTCCTGCAATTGGCGATCATCATTTGCTTCCCGATTCTCGTCACCATTTTCAGCGACAAGGCTTCGGGAAACATCCGGCGGTTTTCCGACACCCGCCAAACGAACTTGGCGGCGGAAATCCAAGAACAGCAAAGCGTGCGCTCGGATCAAGCCAAGGTCGGCTCGGCCATTTCTGGGATCATCATGTTCCAGGTGGTGCTGCTTTCTCTAATGGGTTCTAACAATTCAGCGCGTGAGATCGCCGGCGAGCGACCGATTTACGAGAAGGAGAAATTCGGCGGGCTGCGGCCATCGGCGTATTTGGCGTCGAAGGTGGCATTCCTCGCGTGCTTGGTCATCGGGCAGTCGCTGTGGATGGCGTTTTTCGTAAACTTCTTCGGCACCTTTCGCGGCGATTTCATCCAGCACGCGGGCTTTCTGTTACTGATCAATGCCTCGATGACGGCCATCTGCCTGGCCATTTCCTCGCTGATGCGGACGGCTGAGCAAGCGTCGCTGCTCTCGATCTATCTGGTCGGTTTCCAGCTTCCTCTATCAGGAGCGGTGCTCGCGCTGCCGGAGAGTGTGGAGGCTTTCACCCGCCCGTTCATCTCGGCTTACTGGGCGTGGTCCGGCTCGGTGGAAGCCTTGCAAACTCAAGTCCACGACGCCGTGAAGTCGGTGATCGACACCAGCCTTTCCGCCCAAAACGCCTGCTTCTATGCGCTCGGCACCCACATCGTGGTGGCGCTCCTCGCCGCGTGGGCCGGGGCCCGCAGACCGCAGTGGGACTGAGTGGAAAAAACCTGAAATTAGCACTCTTGTTTTCCTCTCGATCTATCCCTTTCTACCACCATCTCAGTTCATCAGAAATTACTACCTTTACCCACCATGGCACGCCGCGCTAGTTCACATATTCACCCTGGGATCATCATTGGTGCCATCGCCGCCATCGTGGTGGCGGTCATCGCCGGGAAATCCTTGATCGGGAAAAAGTCCGCTTCGTTTGGCGAGGTCGCCAAGTTGAGCGTGGATGAGCTGCTAGAAAACGGCAACAGCCTGCGCGGTAACGAGTATGTCATTGAGGGCCAGATCGACGAGAAACTCCAGTGGACCACCGACCGCGGCCAGTTAGTCAGCGTGAAAGTCGAGGCACCCGGCGGCGATGAGTTTGTGGGCATCGAGATCCCCAACCAGTTCAGCAAGCTCAACATCGACACCAAACAAAAATACGCCTTCCGCGTAAAATTCCGGCAAGGCGGCATCCCCGTGGCCACCGGCGTGAACCGTCTCTAACGCACCATTTCCCCACCGCCATGAAATCCCGGTTCCTACTTCCTCTCTGCCTCGCGAGTCTGGCTCACGCCCAAGTTTACACACCACCGCCGGGCGATCAACCGGCACCGGCAACGACGCCGAAGGACACGGCTCCGGCCGCCGAGAAAAAGCCGGCGGCTACCGGTCCACTCGGCCAGGAAATCCCGCTGCTAGATCCGGCTGCCGAGACGATCACCGTGGGTGGCGTGGCCATTCCGTTAGGCGACAACCGGGTGCTCAAGGCGCGCTTCGAGAAATACCTCGCGCAGCCGCCGGAGAATGACGAGGCCGCCGCGAAATACCGCGCCACGATAGCACAAATCCTGGCGGAGATTTCTCCGTTCAAGACCGGCGGACCAAGCATTTCCTCCGCGTTCAAATTGCTTCCGGGAGCCTCCACCTATCCGGGCGATGCGAACCTGTGCGGTTCCCTCGCGGAGTCCATTTACACCGCCATGCTTGCCAAGCAGGACGTGAACGGGCTGAAGAAAATCAACGAATCCATGGAGTCCGAGAAGAGTAACATCATCCTCGAGGGCGATCGGATTGCCCGCCATGAAAAGAACGTCGCCTTGACCGAGAAGGAAACCAAAGATCCGGGGGGGAAAACCAAGTCCGAAAAAACCGTAGTCCAAACTCCGGGCTTGGGAATCGCCTCCCTGCGATACCTCGATACCGTCCGCCGCATCACCGAGATCGAGGCTTTAAAAAAAGCCAACATCGTGAAGACCGAGGCACAGACGATCCGAACCAAAGCGCAGTATCAGGTCAGCATGATCCAGTGGTTCATGGAGCGCCGCTACGAACATGTGCTGATGGCCGCGCGCTTCTACAATCAGATCTGGAAAGACGGCGACGCCACCTTGCGGGTGGATAAAAACTCGGATGTCTCCAAGTTGTTTTCCGAATCCGTGGGTGTTAGCCCGACGGTGGCATCGCTCGACTCGCTCTCTAACGAAGCCATCCGCGAGACCTCGAAATACGTCGAGGCGTTCGATCTCATGCTCTCGCGTGGCGAGCTTCACTCCGCCTCGCAGCGGCTGATGGAAGCCTACGCGCTCGGCGAATACCTCTCGCCAGTGGCGACTCTATCATTGGAGAAAAAGCGCCAAGTCGCCGAGTATTTCCGGGATTTGAATGAGCTTTACGGCACGCTCCAGGCCCATGACTACACCAAGACCATCGAGCTGGCGGCGAGCTTGAAATCCAAGGCCAAGGACTTCCCGTCGTCCAAGGTCGATAGCGCAATTGCCGCTTACACGCTTGCGTCCGACCTCGCGATCGAGGAAGCAAAGGCCCACTTGTTAGCCAAAGAAGGTGACAAGGCGTCCGATAAAATCAAAGCCGCCGCCGAGATCTGGCCGACCAACCCCAAGCTCAAGGAGTTCCGCAATCTGGTCAATAACAGCGGCGGTCTCATCCTCATTCGCAATGATTTCGACCGCTTGCTCACCGAGGGAAACTTCCGCGAGATCGCCCGCCGCCAGTATGAAATCGCCCCTGCCATCCAGGGCGATCCGAAACGTGAAGATGCTTTCAAACAAATCATGACCAATCTTACGAAGATCGAAGCTGCGCTCGGCAAGGCCTCGGAATTCAGCAAGATGGGCCAAGATTGCGCCGCTTGGGAACAGCTCGCCAAGATGCGCCAGGATTTCCCGGACGATCCGAAGTTAGGCCGCGAGCTTGAGTTGTTAGCACCCAAAGTGGCGGAATTCACTCACGCCCTCGACAAGGCCAAGCAGTTTGAAAACCGCACGCCCAAACAAGTCGGCTCGGCGCTTTCCTGGTATCTCAAAGCCCGCAGCATCCACCCGCAGAGCGACCTCGCAGAAGCCGGAGCTAAGCGCCTAACCGACGAAATCTTGCCGCCAGACGACAGTGGTTCCACGAAGGCTCTATCTGAAAAAGAGAAATGATCCGGCGCTTAGTTCGTCGTGCCGGATTGCTGGCTTTACATCAGAGAGAGTTGGTTGCAGTTAGTAACAGTCTGACAAAAACCAATATGAAAACTACCCGCCTACTCGCCATTTCATTCGCCCTCCTTGGGTTCGCCGCACCGCTTCACGCGGCCGGTGCCACCTATCAGGCCACCGGTCCGGTGCTCGAAGTCACTGATGCCAAGATCGTGATCCAAAAGGACAAAGAAAAGTGGGAGATCGCCCGCACCGCCGACACCAAGATCACTGGCGAGATCAAAGTAGGATCGAAGGTCACCATCCAATACACGATGACCGCCGCCACCGTGGAAGTGAAGCCCGAGAAGGCCGCCAAGCCCGACAAAGCGGCGCCTCCTGCCGCGCCACCGGTCGCGCCCGCCAAGAAGCCGAAGTGACTCAGCGTGCGGTGATCACCACCGCATGCTCATCATAACGGACTCTGGCATTCGTTTGATCCAACAGATACTTCAAGACACCCCGCGACGGGGTGTTCTTGAGGTTCAGTGAAATCTTCTGGGTGGCGAGGAGTTTCTTGGGATCCTCGACCACAAAATTCGGAGTCACCTCGTTCTTGGATTGCTTCTCGATGATCACGCTCAAGGCTTCCAAGGCTTCCTGCAAAGTGGCTTGATCGAGTTGGAAAAGGGGAATCATTACAGCTCCGAATTTCGCCTCGCGGCCTTTGGTGGCGATATCGGCGGCATTGAGTTTCAACTGGCCAAGGCTGTAGCGGATGTTGGCGTTGTTAGGATCGGCCTTTAGCGCATTCTTGTAAAAGTTGCCAGCGGCGACTGGATCACCGGCTTTTTCAGCGGCTTGGCCTTGTTTGTAGAGCGAATCAGCAATGGGGGCCGGGGTCTGGCCGAAGGCGGGTGAAATCAAAGTGCAGGCGACAAGAAACGTGATGATTTTTGACATGGTGGTGTGGGATTTTATCCAGTCGCAGTCCTAACACGCAGCACGTTTGGGTTCAACCGGTAAATTCCACGCGGGCCACCACGGCGTTTGGCTGGCTAATGGCGAGCGTGATGCTAGAGACGAAAGCCCGTGCTGTGGATCCACAGACACCGCCGCCAGTGTGAAAGCGGCGACCGTTGATCACCGCTACGGACTCTCTCAATCCTCGTCATCCTTCGCGCCCTTCACGCGGACTTTGCCGCGGAGCTTGGCCTCGATGAATGGATCGAGATCGCCGTCCATGACTTCCTGAATGCTGCCGGATTCCTGGCCAGTGCGGAGGTCGAGGACTTTCTGATAGGGCTGGAACACGTAAGAGCGGATTTGGTTGCCCCACGAGACGTCACCCTTTTCGCCATAGGCGCGGTCGGCCTCGGCCTTTTGCTTATCCTCCTCGATGGTGTAGAGCTTGGCCTTGAGGATGTCGAAGGCGAGTTCCTTGTTAGCACCCTGCGTTCTGGCAGCGGTGGAGCGGATGAGGATGCCGGTGGGGAGGTGGCGCAGGATCACGGCGGTTTCCACCTTGTTCACGTTTTGCCCGCCCTTGCCGCCGGAACGGGTGGTGGTGATTTCGATGTCCTTGTCGAGGATCTCGATCTTGATCTCCTTGGAGACTTCAGGCGTCGCGTCGATGGACGCGAACGACGTGTGGCGCTTGGCATTCGAGTCGAAAGGGGAAATCCGAACCAGCCGATGGACGCCGCGCTCGTTTTTCAAAAAGCCGTATGCATGGTCGCCGGTGATTTTTAAAGTCGCGGTGCGGAGTCCGGCTTCATCGCCGTCCTGCCAATCGAGTGTCTCCACCGTGTAGCCCTTGCGCTCGGCCCAGCGGGTGTACATGCGGTGGAGCATCTGCGCCCAATCGCACGCTTCGGTCCCGCCCGCGCCGGCGGAGATGACGAGGAAGCACGGGGAAATATCGCTCGGCTGGTCGAGCAACGTTAGAAGCTCATAAGCACGGATGTCGTCCTCCAAGCCTTTGGCATTGGCCAGCGCCTCGCGAGCGAGATCGGCATCGTCGTATTCCTTGGCGAGCGAGACGCCTTCATCGATGTCGGCCACGCGGCCTTCGAGTTTGAGAAACGACTCTAACTTTTTCTTGAACCCCGCCGCTTTCGAACTGATGGACTTCGCCTTGTCCGAGTCGTTCCAGAACTCGGGCGCACCCATCGCCTCTTCGAGCGTGTTGATTTCGTTTTCGAGGGTCGGGACGTCAAAGATACCTCCTGAGTTTCGACAAGCGGCTTTTGAGGCCAGCCGTATCGAGCGCCAGGAGGTCAGCGGTAGGAAGTAAGGACATTGCGGGCGGAGAAAAGGGTATGGCGGGACCTGAAGCAAGGCGGAACATTGAGTAAGAGTTTTGACATGAATTAGCTGATTTATAAAAAATTTGTAATTCTTCTAAACTCTGTATAACGTCGCTTGCATGAACCCAGTGACCAATCCGTTCGCGCCCGGCGCGGGAACTCCGCCACCGGAGCTGGCAGGTCGTGACGAACTCCGGGAAACCGTTCGGATCGCAGTGGAGCGAACCCGTTTGGGCCGACCTGCCAAAAGCATTTTGATGGTCGGGCTACGGGGTGTCGGAAAGACGGTGCTGCTTGATCGGATGAGAGACGATTCGGAGGCGGTGGGCATCCACACCTTGCGGGTGGAAGCTCCGGAAAGCCGGTCGCTGCCAGCGATTCTGGCCCCTCAATTGCGGCAGGCCCTGCTGCGTCTGTCGCGCAACGAACAGGCAAAAGATCTTGCCCAGCGCGCCCTCCGGGGGTTGGCGGGTTTCGCCAAGGCGCTCAAGTTCAAGTATGAGGACATCGAGGTGGGGTTGGACTTTGAACCAGAGCCAGGATTGGCCGATAACGGCGATTTGGAGCATGATTTGCAGGCTTTGCTGGAAGCCGCCGGGGCAGCCGCACAAAAAGCGGAAACCGCCTTGGTCATGTTCGTTGATGAATTGCAATACGTCGAAGAAGACGAACTGGCAGCGCTGATTACGGCATTGCACCGGGCAGCCCAGCGGCGTTTGCCCGTGGTTCTGGTGGGGGCGGGTCTGCCGCAGTTGCGGGGGCGGATGGGCCGGGCTAAATCGTATGCCGAGCGGCTTTTTGATTTTCCCGCGATTGGTCCTCTTCCTCCTGTGGCTGCGCGGACCGCGATCGCCAAACCGGCGGCCGCGGAAGGCGTGGAAATCAACGAGGATGCGTTGGAACTCATCGTGCAAAAAACTCATGGCTATCCGTATTTTCTCCAGGAATGGGGGAAGCACACTTGGGACACGGCTTCGAAATCTCCCATCACCTTGCAAGATGTCGAACTGGCATCCACTTCTGCAATCGCCGCGCTTGATGAAAGCTTCTTCCGCGTGCGATTCGACCGGTTGACTCCTTTGGAAAAACGCTACTTGCGGGCGATGGCGGAACTGGGACCCGGTCCGCATCGGTCGGGCGATATTGCGGAACAATTGAAGCGAGAGGTAACAGCCCTTGGGCCGACGCGGAACCAGTTGATTGGCAAAGGGATGATTTGGAGTCCCAGCCATGGGGACACCGCCTTTACGGTGCCTTTGTTCAATGAGTTCATGCATCGAATCATGCCGGGAGAAGATTGGCGGACGGCGTGAGGCTTGAAATCAGGGCGTTTCTCGTCTGGATGCGGGACAGCGATGAGTTGGTGCGAGCGCTGGCGACCAATGCGCTGGAGACTGAAAAGCATGATCCTTCGCTGGATCTCGCCTATCGGATCGCCAGTTCGTTCGAAGTCTCGGTGGAACAGATTTTCGAGAATCCGCACGGAGCGGCGGACTCCGATCCGCCGAAGCCCATGGGAGGACAATGAAAAGAGGCTGCCTCACCTCATTGGCACTTCATGGGCTTGGGCGATTCGGAGATCGCCCTTCCTTGGGGGCAAAGCCCTCACGGTTCAAACAGACAATCCGTTAGTAGGGACTGGTGGGCGAGTTCGGCCGCGTAAGAATTTGCGGTCAGGCCGTGGGGAGTGAGGAAGGTGAGGAAGACGTTCTTGCGCGTGCCGGTGACGGCCTTGAAGGTTTCCAGCTTGCGCCGCAGTTCGTCGGCGTAGGGCTTGGTGATGGTGAAGGGGCCTTGGGAGAACTTGATTTCAAACAGGTTGATCGTGTGGTCGGCACGGTCGATGAGGAGATCGATCTGGGATCCCTGCGGCCAGGTGGGGTCGGCGCGGTGGAGCCAACTCGAGTGCTTGGTTTCCACTCCGCCGATGCCGAGCGCGCGCTTGATCTGCGGGACGTGGCGGTGGGCCAGCGATTCAAGCGCGTATCCGCTCCAAGCATGCCACGAGGGTGAGGATTGGATGGAGAGGAAATTGCCGTCGCTCCGGGTGCCCTCGATCCAGCGCAGGTGGAAAAGCGAATACTCGTCGGACAGGCGATAAATGGTTTCCTTGGTCTTCTTGCCGAAAGGACGCACCGGGGTGATGAAAGCGGCCTCGCTGAGTTCCTCGAGAGTCCGGGTGAGGCCGCCGCCGGAGGAATGGACTTGGGTGAGTTTTCCGCGGTCGAGGCCTTGTGGGTGCCGCGCCAGCAAGCGGACCAGCTCGAGATGGCGCTCCGGGTGATCGAAGAGTGATGCGTAGAGCCGGGAGAATTCCTCGCGCAGGAGCCCGCTGGGGGAAAAGCAGGCTTCGTCGATGATCTGCGCGGCGGATCGCCCCGGTTTCGCCTCGCGGAGATAGAAGGGAACGCCGCCGAAGGCCATGGTCAGGTTGAGCACATCGTAGCGCGTCAGGCTGACTTGGCGGGATTTCAGGAAGGTTTCCGTTTCTGCCAGCGTGAACGGCTCCAGCCGCAAGCGGGCGGTGACGCGGTTGTGCAGGCCGCCTTTGTGATGGATCAGCTTGGAGATCATCCAGGACGCGGCCGACCCGCAAACGATCAGGACAAACTGCCGGTGCCGGGAGAGGAAGGTGTTCCAAAAGTGGTCGAGCGCGGGCAGAAATTTTGATTTGTGACCGGCCAGCCACGGAAGTTCATCGAGGAAAATCACCTGCTTGGAATCCTGGGGCAGAGTGAGCAGAAAGTCGGCGAGCTGCGCGAAGGCCTGTTGCCAGGAATCCGGCATCGCGGGATTGATCGCTCCCGCTGCTTTCATGGCGCTTTGGAAATTCACCAGTTGATCGGCGAGCGGCGCGTCGAGCATGCCGGTCAGCTCGAAGGCAAGATGGCTCTTCAAATATTCCCGGACCAGAAAGGTTTTCCCCACCCGCCGCCGTCCGTAAATGGCCAGAAACTCGGCATCCCCGCTGGCAAGCAGGCCGTCGAGGTAATCCTTTTCACGTTGGCGTCCGGTCAATGGCATGGATTAAAAGTGGCCAAATCCTGCCGC
>JAYTEI010000460.1:0-2252 GCA_043735445.1 Akkermansiaceae bacterium
AAAACCTACCTGAACGTGACGCCCTCTTTGAATTCGGCTACCCGCGCAAAGCGTTCCGGGATCTGAGTTACGACACGCGCCAGCGGCTGGTGACTCATCATCAACCGCCGACGCCAAAGGAAATACCACCGCCCGCAAGGAATGAGCCACCACCAATACCTTAAAAACTGGGACTCAAACGCCTATGACGAAATGCTACTCTACGGGTGAATTCGGGTGTCCACTTCCCTCAATGGTCCCTCGTCTAGGAACCCTGCCTGTTTCCCCGATGAGTTTTGCTTGGCGGCGTGCATCGCCCTGATACCACAGAGCCATGAGCGACACCGCCAACCGCATTCCCGAAGATATTAAAACCGCCATGCGGGCCAAGGACACCCTTGCGCTCAACGCCCTCCGCGCCCTCAAAAGCGCCCTGATGAATGCCGCCATCGAGAAAGGCAACCTCAGCATCGTCCTCGACGAAACCGAAGTGCTTGCCGTTGTTAGAAAACAAATCAAACAGCGGGTCGATTCGTGCGAACAGTTCGAGAAAGCTGGCCGCGCCGAGCTAGCAGCCACTGAGAAAACCGAGATCGAAATCCTATCCCGCTACCTCCCCGCCGCGCTCGGCGAGGACCAGCTCGCCGCCATCGTCGAGCAAGCCGTTGCCGATACCGCCGCCACCGGCAAGGCCGACCTGGGCAAAGTCATGAAGCGCGCCCAAGAATTGGCAGAAGGCCGCGCCGACGGCAAACTGCTGTCCGCCGCCGTGATGAAGCGACTGCTCTAACGGACTTCTGCGCGGCACTCCGGGTTTGTGATGGTCAAGGCCGAGGCCACCGCTGAGGACGCGCTATTCACCCGCGTGCTTCAATTTCTTGCCAAGTTTGCGAAGTTCCCCTTCACTTCGCGCCGGTCGCCCATACCCGGAGGGCGTGGATTGTAAACACCCATGGCACTCATTGTACAAAAATACGGCGGCACTTCCGTCGGCTCGCTCGACCGGATCCGCAACGTCGCCACGCGAATGAAACGCACCCGCGCCGAGGGCAACCAAGTCGTCGCCGTGGTCTCCGCCATGTCCGGGATGACCGACAATCTCATCAAGATGGCGAAGGAGATTTCCGAAAATCCCAGCGAGCGCGAACTCGATGTGCTGCTGGCCACCGGCGAACAGCAGTCGATCGCCCTGCTCGCCATCGCCCTGCACGAAATCGGCGTGGACGCCGCCTCCATCACCGGCAGCCAGGCCGGCATCCACACCACCGGCTCGCACACTCGCGGTCGCATTCTCAACATGGACCCGTCGCTGATGCAGGCTTTCCTCGACGCGGGAAAATCGTTAGTCGTCGCCGGTTTCCAAGGGGTCACACCGGACGGTATGATCCACACCCTCGGTCGCGGCGGTTCGGATCTAACCGCCATCGCGGTCGCCGCCGCGCTCAAAGCGGATGTCTGCCAGATCCTCACCGACGTGGATGGCGTTTACACCTGCGATCCCCGGATTGTGAAAAACGCCCGCAAGCTGCCGGAGATTTCCTACGACGAAATGTTAGAAATGGCCTCGTCTGGCTCTAAAGTCATGCAATCTCGCTCGGTCGAGTTTGCCAAGAAATTTGGCGTCATTTTCGAAGTCCGCTCATCGCTCAACGACAACCCAGGAACCCTCGTGTTAGAAGAACATCCCAACATGGAAAACGTCGTCATCCGCGGCGTCTCGATCGAACGCTCGCAAGCGCGTGTCACCATCACCGGCATCCCCGACGCCCCCGGCATGTCTGGCATGATCCTCGGTGCCCTCGGCGAGGCAGAAATCAACCTCGACATGATCGTCTCTAACATCGCTCACGACGGCTTCGCCCGCCACTCGTTCACGATGCATTCCAGCGACCTTGGCAAAGCCCAGGCCGCGCTCAAGCCGCTGCTTTCCACCATGCCAAACTCGAAGATCGAGACGGAATCCGGGATTGCGAAACTCTCCGCCGTCGGCATCGGCATGAGGTCTCACTCGGGCGTCGCCGCCACCATGTTCAAAGCCCTCGGCGACGCGGGCATTAACATCGGCATGATTTCCACCTCGGAAATCAAAATCGCCGTGACCGTGGACGAGCCGCGCATCGAAGACGCCGCAAGAGCCGTGCACGATGCGTTCGGCTTGGACAAGGTGCCGAGCTAAGAGGCTGTCTGAAAATTGCCAGGATTTGCTTGGAAAGGCTCCGGGCAGGATGCCCGGGCCACTGTGGCGCGGGCATTCTGCCCGCTGCCTCTAGCGA
>JAYTEI010000461.1:0-5057 GCA_043735445.1 Akkermansiaceae bacterium
GCTATCAGAGCCTCAAACAATACGGCCCCGCGATCCTTGCCTACGAGCGTGCCCGGCTGCTCACCCCGCGCGATCCCGACTTGTTAGCCAATCTCGCGCTCGCCCGCAAGGCTGCCACCGCCTTCGAGGAAAGCGGCCTCAACCCACGCCTAGAAGCAGCTTTAAACTATCTCAGTCGCCACGAATGGTCGTGGCTCGTCGCCGGTGCCGCATTGTTAGCCGGCATTCTCGCGGTAGTGAGCGGCGCGGTGAAACTGCCGCAACGCCTGCGCACAGCCGCTCTGATTACCGGCGCTGTGGCTGGCCTCGTCATCGTCGCAGGAGCCGCCGCGCTCTATCTGCGTCGCGATGAAGCGGGTCGTGGCATCGTTCTAACTGAGAATGCCACCGTCCGCTTATCGCCATTTGAAAAAGCCGAATCGCTCGGCACTCCCGGCCCCGGGCGGCTCGTTCATCTCGGTGCGGAAACGGGTGGTTTCCGCTACGTCGAAATTGCTGGCACCAACCTCAAAGGCTGGCTTGCCAGTAACGATGTGGCTGCGATCAGCGGAAAATAAGGAGCTTTGGCTGTCCTCATCCTTGCTTGAACAGGGCCAGTGGTGCGCCGCGCTGACGCCCGCCAAATGCGGCTATTTTCTTCCTTGCGTCGGGTGCTTGCAGACCTAGTTTGAACGCAGTCCTGTCGGCTCAACCCGATGGAGCTATAATAAAACCGGGGCAATTGCCCCATTCATAAAACAGATAAAATAAAATACCAAAACCTATGAAAACTAACCATAAAACGCGCCGTGGCTTCACTCTGGTGGAGCTCCTCGTCGTTATCGTCATCATCGCGGCGCTTGCCGGTCTCACCGCTCCCATGGTGATCCGCCAACGCAAGAAGGCCGACCAAACCGAAGCCGTCAGCAATGCCCGTCAAATCGGACTCGCCATGTTTGAGTTTGAAAATGAATATTCCAGTTACCCAGACGCGACTACGGCTCCTATTGTGACTGCCGCCACCGGTTCGCTACTTACTATCAACGGAACTAATTCGAACGACTATTTCCGTCAGCTTCTGGCAGGAAATTTCATCCAGACCGAGACGATCTTCTTTGCGAAGATTGCCAATGCGAAGAAGCCCGACAACAACATTTCGGGCGCGGAAGCTCTCAAGGAAGGTGAAGTTGGATATGGTTACATCTTGAACGGTATTAACGGTTTCAGTGCTGCGGGCAATCCTGCACGCCCATTGGTGGTAACTCCGCTGCTGAATAATACGACGACTGGAGCTTTCGACCCGGCTCCGTTTGACAGCAAGGCCATTGTTCTCCGCATGGACAACAGTGTGACCAGCATCAACGTCAGACTTGATAATCAAATCATCCTAGGCGGCACCTCCACGCTCCTTCAAACGGGTGTCGATACCGTCTGGGGCGCGAGCACGACGACGCCGACACTGGCGGCACCCAAGCTCAAGACGCAGTGATTAACTGATCCTTGCTAAAAATTCACAGCCGGGGATGCCTAACGGCGTCCCCGGTTTTTTTGTTGCCCGGTGGGAAGTCGTGGGCGAAGGGAAAGCCACAGACCATGACGGAACCAGCCACCAAACCATCTCGGGCCTTCTTGCCATACCCCGTTTCCACCCTAAGTCCGCCCATCATCCCGAATGATCTGACATCATTCAAATCTCGTGGGATTTCCCAAGTCGAGCGCGATCTCCAACAGAAGCTCCAGGAAATCCGCGAGACTTACCTCGCCACCATCGACCACTTCAACTGGAACAAGCTCGTCTATGAGGCGGACATCCAATTCGAGCCGATCATCGGCGGCACCTATCACCTTTACGACATGCGGGGTCGGAAAATGTTGTCGATGATCTCGCCGGACGAGTGGCCGCAGAAACACCTCGCGACGGTGCGCCTCAATATGGACCGGCAGTGGAAAATCGTCGCAACCGGCAGCGGCATCGATTCCCGCGAACTCTTCGGCACGGCGGAAATGTAGCGGCCGGGGCGGATCGCCGCGTCCCCATCCTTGCCAGTTTCCCCCGGATGCCTAGCGTCTTCCCGTGAGCGACACTTTTCCTGTATCCCCGCCGCGCGCTTGGGCGGAGATCGATCTAACTGCCTTGCGGAGAAACCTGGCCGTCGCCCGCGAGAGCTGCGGTGGCGAGCTGATGGCGGTGGTGAAAGCCGGCGCTTACGGCCATGGCTTGGAGGAAATCGCGAAATCGCTGGCTCCGGCCAAGCTCGCGTTTCTCGGGGTCGCAAACGTCGGCGAAGCCCGCCGGATCCGCAACGCCGGCGTCCAATCCCGGATCTATCTGCTCGGCGCCACTTGTGCCGTAGAGCGCGAGGAGATTGTCGCCCGCGACTTGACGCCGTGCATTTCCTCGCTCGACGAGGCGGAGCATTTCAATCGCCTTGCCGCCATCCGGGGCACACGTCTCAAAGTCCATCTCGCGGTGGATACCGGCATGGGGCGTGGCGGCTTTGTTGCGGATCATTTGCCAGAAAAACTCGCGCTGTTGGAGCGGATGGAAAATCTGGAGATCGAAGGCATCGGCTCGCATTTGCCATCGGCCGATGAAGACGAGGAATTCACCTTGCGGCAGTTCGAGCGGTTTCACGCGATCCTCCGGGAGCTGGGAGGTGCCTCGCGTTTCAAGTGGGTTCATTTGTCCAACAGCGCCGGCTTGCTCGGCTACGACCAGGGAGTTTGCAATCTTGCCCGCCCGGGGCTGATGTTGTATGGCGTGTCGCCGTTGCCCCAGTTCCAACAGAATCTAACCACCGTGATGACCTTGAAGTCCCGAGTCACGCTGCTGCGTTCCTTGCCGACCGGACATGGAATTTCTTACGGCCGGCAGTTCGTCACCACCCGGCCCACCCGCGTCGCCACCGTCGGCATCGGCTATGGCGATGGCTACCCGCGCCACGTCTCCGGCAAAGGCGCGGACGTCTGGATCCGTGGTCGCCGCTGGCCCATCCTCGGACGGATCACCATGGATCAAATGATGGTGGATGTGACTGCCAGCGATGAGGTGGAGGAAGGCGACGAGGTCGAAATGTTCGGCTCTAACATCCCAGTCGCGGAAATCGCGGCCAAGGCCGACACCATCGTTTGGGAAATCTTCACTGGGATTACGCCGCGGGTGATGCGGTGTTATAGGGGATAGGGGATAGGGGATAGGGAGGAACTGATCTTTATCTCCCATCTCCGATCTCCCATCTCTTCCATCTTAAAATAAAAACGCCCGATCCACTGTGAGGAGGATCGGGCGCTTTTTAAATTAGGTTGTTAGTGGGCGATTACCAGCCATCGCCGCCGCCGCCGCCACCTTTGTAGCCACCGCCGCCGCCGCCACCTTTGTAGCCGCCGCCACCGCCACGACGATCACCGCCGCCGCCGCCGCCATAGCCGCCACCACCACCTCCGCGACGTTCTCCGCCGCCGCCGCCGCCGTATCCGCCGCCGCCGCCACCACGACGTTCACCGCCGTAGCCGCCGCCACCGCCGCCGCCGCCGCCGCCGCCGCTGGGACGGAAGCCGCCGGGCTTGGCTTCTTTCGGTTCGGAGGCATTCACGCGAAGTGCGCGGCCTTGATAGTCGTAGCCGTTGAGAGCTTCGATCGAAGCATTCAGTTGGTTTTGGTCACCGAGCGTGACGAAGGCAAATCCCTTGGATCTGCCGGTTTCGCGGTCGGTGATGATTTTGACCCGTTCGACAGGTCCATAAGCGGCGAAGAGGCCAGAAACGTCTTCTTCAGTTGCGGTGTAGGGCAGGTTGCCCACGTAGATGTCCATTTTTCTCGATTCGTAGCACGCCATCACATTCAACACTTCCCGAGACCATGGCGTAAGAGACCGGACGAAGCGCGTCCACCTGCGAATTTGCAAAATGAACGCTATGCCTTTACCCGCCGAAATCTGGGTTGGCAAGAAATGATTTTCAGCGGGAATTCCGATCGGTTCGCAATCCCCCGCCGCAGCGGCAGGGCCACGCGGAAGAGCCCATCCTCTTGTTAGCCGGGAGCTCCATCATGCAGTTCCGCCCGCAAGGTTGCGGGCGAATTGCAGTCGCTGCCGTGTAGAAAATCTTTGCCTTATGAAGGGTCGCTGATAGCCATAGGACCGTGAAACGAAATGGGAATCGTTGGCTGGGTTTCGCGCTCGCGGGCGGCGTGCTTGGCCTGTCATCGGCGACGGTCGCGGCGCAGGCAATCCAAGCGGCGGAGGCCTTGTTTCTGAAAGGGGACTACCCGGGCGGCCTCAAGGCCTGCGCGGACAACACCCAGTTGCAGGCGGATTTCCCGGCCTTCGCCGCCTTGGAAGTCCGGACTCTGCTAGAGACGGGAAATTACAAGGAGGCGGTCGCCCGCGGGAGGGTAGGGTGGCGGCGCTCGCAGTTTGATCCGGAACTGTCGCTGGAGCTTGCCGGGGCGCTGCGGGCCAATGGCCAGGCATCCCAGGCGAGGTCGGTGATTCGCCAGGCCTTGCAGGTCCAGCCCGATCCGCCGGTCGCCGACCGGTCGCGCACCACCGTGGCGTTTGGCGAGTTGGTCCTCGCGGATAAGGCCGACGCGAAGGAAGTCCTCCAGCGGATTTTCGAGCCGGCGAAAAAGGCCGATCCCGCCGGGCGGGCGGCGTATCTCGCCATCGGCCGGCTCGCTCTGGCGCACCACGACCGCGAGCTGGCGGCGGAGAATTTCCGCGAGGGCCTCAAGCGATTTCCCGGCGATCCGGAGTTTTCTCTCGGTCTGGGACAAGCGGGCGTGGCGCTGCCCAAGGATTTGCAGAAACCGGATGAAGGAATTTCCAGCTACCTCGATCTCGCGCTGCGGGCGAATCCGAAATTCACCGCTGCGCTGATAGTCAAAGCTGAGAAACTCGGAGGCGGCAACGATTTCAACGGGGCGAGGCAGGCCCTGGATCAAGTGCTCGCGGTGAATCCCGATCATCCCGAAGCATGGGCGCAACTGGCGGCTCTCGCTTTGTTAGGAGAGGATGCCGCGGCGGCGGAGAAGGCGTCCAAGAACGCCCGCAAGTTTTGGAAGGGCAATCCTCGGGTGT
>JAYTEI010000462.1:0-10877 GCA_043735445.1 Akkermansiaceae bacterium
ATCTTGCAGTTGTCGCCGATGATGACATTTCCCTCAATGAAGACGCCGGGCAGGATGCGGGTGCCAAGGCCGATGTGGACGATACCATCGATGACAGCGAGCGGGTGAATTTGGCCGTGGATGGAGTCGCCGGTTAGAGCGGCAACGTAGAGTTCATTCGCGCGGAGGAGATCCCATGGATGAACGATGATGAAGGAGGATGCGGCGGTGAAAATGCTGGTAGAGTCCGGGGCGGATCCGCTCCAGGCGAGAGGAATGTTTGCCGAATCGACGAGGGTGGATTTGCCGCTGGCAGAGAAAGCGGCCATGTCCGCAGGTTCGAGCCAAGCCTCGGGGTGAAACGTTAGAGGACGAGTGGGCGAGACGCCCACTCTCCTTGAGTGTTCGGCGAGCGGGAAATTGCCAATAGGAAAGTCCTGGATGGCGCGGGTGGGGAAAAGGGACATGGTCAGGCTGGTTCGCTGGGTTTTAGAAAATCGGACAACCGCTGCAAAAGTCGCAGGTGTCGTTCGGGCGAAACGGAACCCATGACACCTTGAAAGCGTTGTGGGGGAAGAGTCGCGAGGAAGCCGAGCCGGATGACCGAAGCCGCCTTAAGGCCGCTGCCCGAAAAATCCGGGTCGGATGGCGCGATGATCTCGTCCAAGTCGGCGACCCGTTGGTGGAGTTGGGTGCTGATACCGCAAACGAGCCAATCCCCGAACGGCGGCATCCGCCGGAGCAAAAGTGCCGGACGCGGCTTGATGAATCCAGCGGCCTGCGGAAGTGAAATAAGTGCAATACCGCCTTCCATCAGAGCGGACGTTTGATGTCGTTGATCGAATAGTCCGGCTCGTCCGGGCCGTAAGCGCGGGCCAAGTTCCCGACGGCAAGAGCTTCCCAATCGGCGCGTTCGGTGTCCGGTTCCGGGAGCAGTGTGACGATCAGCGCCGAGTGAGGCGGAAGATCGAACGGCTCGTCGAGCACGATATGTGCCCCATCGAAGTGGGCTTTGAGAGCGACAGTGGGCATGAGCGACGATTACCATCCAGAGTGACTTCCGGCAAGCGCGGCAAATGTCGCAGGCTCAAAGAAGAGAGCCACATGCCCGACAATCGCGGTGGCGGCATGATGGTCGCGAAGCTGAATATTTCCGATAAGAATGTTCTGGATGACGCGGTTGGGAAAGAGAGGCATGGGAGGACAGGATTTAAATCAAGGAATACTCGAAAGTTAATGCCCGGACTTCAACCGATCTCCAAGCCAATGATTGAATCGAAGATCAGCGAATGCCTGTAGCGCGCAAACACACAATCGCGGTTCCATTCCCAATCATCAGGCATCATGCTTTTCGAAAGACGGGAATCCTCCTCCTTCGTTACAATCACCGCAGTGCAATAGCGTGTCAGAAACTCATAGATCTCGGCAGTTTTCAAGTCCTCGGAGATGATTTTTTTCGCCAAGAGCATCCTGGGCACAACATGTTCGTGTATCAGACCGCGATTCTTTTTTGTCTCCTCGGCTCTTTGAATCGCCGCCTTAGTCGCCGGCAGCAGTTTATTGTTATACTTAATAGAATCCCACTTAACTGCACTTTGCTTTTCGCAAAATCCATCAGCCGTCCAGCGCCACATCATGTTTGAGATTTGCCCTCTGGCCGATACTCTCATGCAGTGACTGTCGTCACGAGCGATAGGAATCAATGGTCTAATAAATTCACAAAGATAGAATTTTTCTTTGGAATTGAGACGGCGATATGAGGGCTTCATAGGGCAATAAGTTATCTAGCAAACACGAATTCCCTCACGTCGGCACTCCGATGTCCTCTCTCACGGCTTCGGTGAATTTCCCGATCCACCTCCCCACTATCTCGGCTTCGCGGTGCTCGACGAGGACACGGATTTTGTTCTCGGTGCCGGAGTAGCGGATCAGGTGGCGGCCGCTGTCGCCGAACTCGGCGGTGGCTTCCGTCATGAGTTTTTGGAGCTTTGGCAATGTCTCTAACGGCGGCTTGGAGGGCACCGGCAGGTTAGCGAGCTGGGTGGGATACTCGTGCATGATGGCGGCGAGTTGGGCGAGCGTGGCCTTGCGCCCGATCATCATGCGGAGGACTTGGAGGGCGCTAAGAATGCCGTCGCCGGTGGTGACGTGGTCGCCGAAGATGAGGTGGCCGGAATTTTCACCGCCGAAGGAGTAACCATTTTTCCTCATACATTCGAGGACGCTGCGGTCACCGACGGCGGTGGTTTCCACTTTGATGCCGTGTTGTTTCATGGCTTCTATCAGCCCGAGATTGCTCATGACGGTGGCGACAAGGGTGTCGTGCCGGAGTTTTCCCTGCTCCTTGAGGCCGATGGCGCAGAGGCCGAGAATGCGGTCGCCGCTGACGACTTGACCGTTGGCATCGGTGAAAATGACGCGGTCGGCATCGCCATCGAACGAGATGCCGAGGTCAGCATTGTGCATTCTAACGAGTTCGCCGGCGGCTTGAGGATAGAGTGCGCCGCAGCCTTCGTTGATGTTGAGTCCGTCTGGGGCATTGGCGGTGAGGATGACTTCCGCGCCGAGTTCTTTGAAGATGAGCGGGGCGATGAAATAGGCGGCACCATTGCCGCAATCGACGACGATTTTCAGACCTTGCAGTGAAATATTATCCGCCGTGTGTTTCGCAAACTCGATGTAGCGGCCGCGGGCGTCGTCGATGCGGTGAGCCTTGCCGATCTGGCGCGGCGGCAGCGGCGCGGACTCCGGCTCGTCGCCCATGATGTGGCGTTCGATTAGATTTTCGAGGTCGTCGGAGAGCTTGTAGCCATCTGGCCCGAAGATTTTCATGCCGTTGTCCTCATAGGGATTGTGGGACGCGGTGATCATGATCCCGGCGACGGCTCCCATGGATTTGGTCAAATGGGCGACTGCGGGGGTCGGCATCGGGCCGACCAGATAGACGTCCATGCCCATGGAAACGAGGCCGCTGGTGAGGGCCGTTTCCAGCATGTAGCCGGAGATGCGGGTGTCCTTGCCGATGAGCACGCGGTTCCGCCGTGGGCCGGATGAGCGGAGGACGTTGGCCACGGCCTTGCCCATACGGAGGGCGACTTCGGCGGTGATCGGGAATTCGTTCACGCGGCCACGGATGCCGTCGGTTCCAAATAGTTTCATGGTGTTTTTCAAAGTCTGGGGAGAGTGGCGAGTGTTCCGGGGAATCGCAACGAATCAAGACTAAACCCGGCAGGCGGTGTGGTGGCGATCCGTGGCCCTGCCCGTTTCTCGTCAACCTCATATTCCATGAGGTGCCTTCGCACCCATGCCAAGGAGGGGCGATCTCCGAATCGCCCCAGCCAATGAGGGGCTGATGGAACGGCGCTTTCACTCACCGCATCGACTTTCCATTGGCGCGGCGGATCGGAGTCCGCCGCTCCTTGGAGTAGTCGCAAAGTTTGCGTGCAGTTAGTCCTCCGCCAGCCACGCATCCATCCCACCGGCCACGTTTTTCACGCGAGTGAAGCCGTGGTCTAGCAGCAGTTGCACGGCTTTGGCGGAGCGGCCACCGGCCTTGCAGTGGACGAGGATTTCGCGGTCGGTCGGCAGACTGGCTAGCTCGTCGGGCAGCGTTTTCAGCGGGATCAATCGTGAGCCATCGATGTGGGCGAGTGCATATTCATCTGGCTCGCGGACGTCGATGAGCAGTCCGGGAAATTTCCCTGCTAGAAGGGCGCGCAGTTCGGTGGTGGTGATAGATTCCATGGTATCAGGGGTAAAATCGCAGGTGGTGGAAGTGGCGGTTTCCGCATTCGAAACGGAGTGGATCTCGGGGTGATCGCCGCAGAGGCGGCATTGCGGATCGCGGTTGAGCTTGAGGCTGCGGAACGCGCTGTTGAGCGCATCATAACAAGTCAGCTTGCCCAGCGGCACCACGCCGCTGCCGAGAATCAGCTTGAGTGCCTCCATCGCCTGCAAGGAGCCGATGATGCCGGGCAGCACGCCTAACACCCCCGCTTCTTGGCATGAGGGGACGCTGCCGGGCGGTGGCATGTTAGGCAGCAAACAGCGGTAGCACGGCCCGCCGAGATGCGGCGCAAACACTCCGGTCTGGCCCTCGAAGCGGTGGATCGCGCCATAGACGAGCGGCTTTTTGAGGAGAAACGCAGTATCGTTCGTGAGAAATCGGGTGGGGAAATTGTCCGAGCCATCGACGAGGATGTCGTAAGCACTGGCGATTTCCATGGCGTTCTCAGGAGTGAATCTTACGGGATGAAGCTCGACTTGCACATGCGGGTTGACCTCTAGCAGACGGGCGGCGGCGCTTTCGAGCTTCGGTCTGCCGAGCCACGATTCCCCATGCAGGATTTGCCGTTGGAGATTGGATGCGTCCACCACATCCGCATCCACAAGACCCAGCCTGCCGACGCCAGCGGCGGCCAGATAGAGCGCGGCGGGCGAGCCTAACGCCCCGGCTCCGACTAACAAGACCGCCGCGTTTTTCAGCCGCAGTTGGCCAGCCTCGCCCACTGCCGGGATGAGCAAGTGCCGCGAGTAGCGGAGCAGTTCCGCCGATGAAAGTCGGTCTGGCATGGCGGCGGACGCTGGCAGCGGAACCGCCCCCGGTCAAAGCCGGAAAACCGTTTTGCCCACTTGGGTTTTGTGATACAGTGCCACCATGTCCGAAGTCCAATCTTCCTTCCAACTCAGCCCGGGAGACAGCGTGCCTGATTTTTCTTTGCCCGATGCGTATGGTGAAATGGTGGCCCGCGCGGAGGTGGCCGGGGAAGGTGGACTGTTAGTCATATTTGCCTGCAACCACTGCCCATTCGTGATCCATCTGGCGGACGCGGTGGGAGAATTCGCCCGTGAAATCGCTACCCAAGGTGTGTCCACAGTGGCGATTAATTCTAACGCTCTCGAAAAATTCCCGCAAGATGGCCCGGAGCCAATGAAGGCATTCGCCGCCGAGCGCGGCTGGGATTTCCCCTACCTACTCGACGAGTCCCAACAAGTCGCCAAGGCCCACGGCGCGGTTTGCACGCCGGACTTTTTCCTATTTAACAGCTCGGGAAAATTGTTTTACGCCGGTCAATTCGACGACTCGCGCCCACGCAGCGGGCAGGCTCCCCACGGCGGGGATTTACGCGAAGCGGTGCGACGGATGCTGGGTGGCGAGCAACCGCTGGCCCGCCCTTACCCGAGCAGCGGTTGCAATATCAAGTGGAAGCCGGGCAACGAGCCAACCCGTTAGACCGGTGCCTGCGGGACAAACAGGCCGGGCGTCCGTATTGAAATTGACCCTCGTTGGCGCGGCGGTGATGGTCGCGCGGTGCGGACGATTTTGATCACAGGTGGAAACGGCGGACTCGGTTTGGGAATCGCCCGCTATTTCCTCGGGCACGATCCCGCAGCCCGCGTGTGGCTCGGGGTCCGGGCAAATCGTGATCAGGCGGAAATCCTCGCGGCGGAAAACGCCGGGCGCTGCCGCATGATCGATCTGGAGGTGACCTGCGCGGACGCTTGGAAGTCGGCGATTGAAAAAATCATCGCAGCCGACACCCGTCTCGACGTGCTCGTCAACAACGCCGGCATGCACCGCGACTGCCTGTTAGCCGCGATGCCCGATGACGCGTGGCACTCAGTGATCGCCGCGAATCTGGATTCCGTTTTCCACGGCTGCCGCGCGGCCGTCACACCGATGATGCGCCAGCGCTTTGGCCGCATCATCAACATCGCCTCGCTCAGTGCGGTGCTGCCGCCGTTAGGCCAGACGAACTACGCCGCCGCCAAGGCCGGTGTGGTCGCGCTTAGCCAGACGCTGGCCAAGGAGGTCGCGCGCGCGGGCATCACCGTGAACTCGCTGTTGCCCGGCTTCATCGAGACCGAGGCGCTCGGCGGCATGGATGAAGAGGCGAGGAAATCCGCCCAACGCGGCATCCCGCTGCGCCGCTTCGGCAAGCCGGAGGAAGTCGCCGCTGCGGTTTATTTCCTCGCCAGCATCGAGGCCGCCTATATCACCGGAGCCGCCCTCAAAATAGACGGCGGCATTTTCTAACGACACAATCATGCAAGGCGAGCAACTCCGACATAAGATCAAGGAAGTGATGGTGGAAGAGTTGATGCTCGACCAAGCCCCATCAGAAATCAGCAACACCATCCCAATCTTCGGCGGCGGTGGCCTAGGCCTCGACTCGGTGGATGCCTTGCAACTCGTCGTCGGTCTGGAAAAACATTTCGGCCTGAAAATCGGCAATTCCGACGCCGCCAAAGGCATCCTAGAAAGCGTGGAAACCATCGCCCGCGAGATTGAGAAATCCGCCTAAGCCAGTGGGGTTTTCCCGGCTTGCATGAAAGCATTCCTAATCTTCTGCCTCAAGTTAGCACTCACCGGATTGTGCCTGTGGTGGGCGTTCTCTCAGGTGAAAATTGATCGTTCCATTTTCACCCGCCCGGGCGCCATCGACTACCGTTGGCTGGTCGGCGGCGCCGCCCTAGCTGGCATCGCCATCGTTTTCCAAGGCATGAGATGGTGGTGGTTTCTCCGCGGCCAAGCCTTGGCTGTTAGCTTGGGCCGGGCCGTGGAGCTGACGATGATCGATAGCCTCTTCAGCCTCGCTTCCGTTAGCGGACTCGGTGGCGATGCCGCGCGGATCATCCTGCTGATGCGCGATCATCCTGGGAAAAAACTCGTCATCGCCATGGCGGTGATGGCGGACCATCTAGCAGGACTGGTTTCGCTGGCGGTGTTATTTTTCATCATCTCGGTGGCGAAGTTCGACGCCATCGTGGACCAAAGCATCCTCGGTCGCGGGGTCATCCACTTCGCCTGGTTCTATCTGGGAGGTGGCTTGGCGATGGTGGTGCTGATGTTCATCTGCGCGTCACCGCCCGTCCACCGGCGGATTCATGGCAATGGCCGTTTCGCCCGGTGGCCGTTCATTAGTAAGATCCCGGAGTTATATGATATCTATCGGAAAAACTGGAAGTATGCCCTCGCGGGATTGATGGCTTCGTTCTTCATGTTGTTTGCCTATTTCTCCTCTTACTACTGCGGCATGAGGGCCGTCGGCGGAAATGCGGAATACGCCGCCGTGATCTCTGCCATGCCAGTGATCGACTCTATCAGCGGCATGCCGATCTCGATCGCAGGCGTGGGTGTCCGCGAGAAATTGTTCGAAGTGCTGATGAAAGACCTCGCTGGCGTGCCTCCGGAAACCGCCGTCGCCGCGTCGCTTGCAGGCTTCGCGTGCAATGTGTTGTGGGCCGGATTGGGCGCATTGTTTTTCCTAAAGAAACGCGACCGCATCAGCGTGGCTGAGCTGGAGGCGGGCAAGGCGGGGTGAGTTAGCTCGGGGAATTTGTTGGTTTGCCCGGCGAAATCCGTGTAGGCGTCGACCTAGCTAACAAACCTCGTGAAAAAATCTTCCACTCTCCTGCTCCTCGGCCTGTGCGCCGCCGGCCTGCTATCCGGCTTTGCGGCTCGGCGGCTCACCTGGCAGCAGGTAAGTTTGCCGGCGAGCCACGGCACGGCGGGCAAACCGGCGAAAACACCACCCGCTGTCGCGCCCGCCAACAGCACCCCGCCGGTCAACGTGGCAATCCCGCGAGTGCGATCCACCGATACTTTGGAGACGCTGGCCGCTTTGGACGACGGCACGCTCTACCGACGCCTCGCACATTGGCTGATGGACGCCAGCGAGCAGGACATCGCCGCCTATTGGGAAAGCCACCGGGGAAAAAAGCGCGGCAACGACATCGCCGAACTCATCTTCATCCACTGGACCCGCCTCAATCCGCTGGAAGCCATCGGGGCGGTCGCCGGGAGCAAGGACGAGTCCTACGCGTGGCGGGCGTGGACCTGCCATGATCCGCAGGGCGCGCTGGCCGCCGCCGTCGCCGCCGGGCCGGAGCAGGTGAAGAACGTGGCGGCAGGAATCGGCGAGTTTCATCCGGAATGGTTGCGTGCGAACCTCGACCGGATTCCAGAATCCGCCAGAGCCGACGCTCTATCGAAACTCGCGAAATGGGAAGATAACGGGAATCCGTTGGAAACGCTGGAATTCTTGAAGAAGTACGGGTCGGGGTTGGATCTTGGCGCCCTCAAGGCATTGATTCGCAAAGATCCGTTCGCCGCGTTCGATTGGCTCAAGGAAAACCCCGGAACCCAAGGACATCAGTATGATCGGAATGGCAACCGTTACATGCCGATGGATGTCCTTTTTACGACAATGGTCGAGGAGCGCCCTGACGAGCTGGAACGCCTCGCCGCCCGGACGCCATCCGGCGAGCTGAAGCGAAAGATGGAGTCCGCGCTGTTTGGAAACCTTCTCAAGGCCGACCCGGAGGCTGCGATCCAACAGGCCGCGTCCACGGAATCTCCCCGGATCGCCGCCGAACGATTCGCGGCCGTCGGGCTGGGTTTGGTAACGACCGACCCTGAAAAGGCCATGGAAATTGCCAGGCGCTTGTTTGCCATTTACCCGGACGCGCTCGAATTCGTGGACATCATCGACTATCCCAACGGCAGCAATCATCGTTCGACCTCCATTCCGGGTGCTCAAAAATTGATGGACGCGCTGCTTGCCCATGACCCGGCCGAAGTCTTGGAAGCGTCGGTCCTGCCGGCTGATCAATCGTCAGACGTCCCGGCGAGGTTCTACCGGCTGGCGCACCAATGGGCCCGACACGACCCGGCCGCCTATTCAAACTGGGTGAACCGGCAGTTCGACCCGAATATTCGGGACAGTGCGAGCGGTGTGATGATCAACCAGCTTCAAGACAAGCACCTATATGCCGAAGCGGCCCGCTGGGCGATGACCTCGGAAAAAACCAGGGCCATCAACCTGTCCAATCTCTTCCGAACCTGGAAGACGGAGAATTCCGATGAAGCGCTCAAGTGGCTTGAATCCTCGGGTCTTTCCGAGGCGGAAAAAATTAAGCTTAACGCCCCGCCGACAGCGAACCCCTGCATGTTTCAAATCGAAAAATGAAACGCTCTCCTCAAAATTTGATCGTATTTCTAGCGATGGCCGTCATCGGCTGGAATCTGACAGGCGCTCTTCCTCCCGCCGCGGTCGATGGCGATGTCGGGCCAAGGGGCAAACGTCAAATCCGTCCCCAACCCGTGTCATCCGGGCCGGATGCCGCCGTCCGGAAAAGTTTGGACGCGATTCGCGCGGCGGGTTCAGCCAAGGAACGATTGCGTGCCACCCTTGGATTTGCAGGTGACTTGCCGCCCTCGGAGTTCGCCGCCTGGCTGGACGGCGGGTGGTTCAACCTTCGCGAAGGCTTCGATCAGGCGCTTTTTACCAGGATCGTCAAGGAACGATGGTTGGAGGAAAACCCGGAGGAACTGGTTCTCTATCTTCTCAAGAAAAAATCCGAGGAAACAGGCTCCATCCTCGCGTCCTGGGCGGCACGCGAGCCTTCGCGGGTCATCCGCTTTTTCCAAGCGCACCCGGATGACGTGCTGGAACTGGACGCGTTGTGGGGAATGGCCATCACTCATCCCGGCTTGGCTCTCCAGCGCTTCCAGGAACTCGCCGCCACCGGTTTTTCCGCAAAGGCGATGCAGGAATCCGATCGCTTGATAAGGCAACTTGCCTACAAATCCCCGGCTGGGCTTGAAGCCGCGCTCGGTTCGCTGCCACCCGTCCTCAGGGCGGAGGCGGAGATCTATTTGCTGGGGATTCGGTTGTCGGCCTCGTTTCCCGAGGAGGTCCGGAAACTTTGGGAACGTCCCGGCGGATGGCGGGATCTCGGCCGCATCCGTTTCAATGTGAAGGGATTCCAGGACAAACTGTTCGACGAACTGGCACATCTTCCGCCCGCGTGGAAGGAGTCCGTTGCCGCCGACTCATATTCGCTTTTTGACGGGGAGATCTCCGGGAAACTGTTGAACGCGGATTTGGAAGGATGGGGATTCACTCCGCCGCAGGCGCAACGGTTCCGCACGTCGGCGTTGCTGTGGATGGTCGCGGAGCAACCCGAAGCGGGGCTCGAATGGATGGGCGAACTGAATTTCGATTCCGACTCCAGGCAACTGGTGATCCGCAATGCATTCTCCTCGCTCCGGGAAAACTCGGAGAAGGCCGAGGGATTGATGGCGCTGTTGGATTCGGAAGAGGATCGGCAGGCCGCCCGCAAGGCGATGGCCTTGGCCGTGGATCCGCACAGCCGGCTCAACCAACTGATGGGAAGACCTGAAGGAAGGCTGGAAAAGGTTTACACGTCCGATTTCAAATCAGGAAGTTCCTATCCGTCCTTTGCCTCGGCGGAGCCGTGGGACCGGGAAACCACTGCCGCCATGAGCGCGCGATTCGAATCGCTGCCTGATGAGAAAAAGCAGCAGGCCGCCCAGGAGATCGCCAGCTGCGACGAATCGTCTGGAATCGAGCCCTCCTTGAAAGGTGAGGCGATCCGGTATCTTCTCGCCAATCCGGTGGCGGATGGCCCCGATCCCATCCGGACGACTTCGGAATTCGCCGCGAATTGGGCCGTCAAAGACCCGGCGGCGGCCGCCGGCTGGGTGCGGACCCTTCCGAAGGGTGAAACCAAGCTCTGGGCGCAGAAGAACCTGGCGAGACACTGGGCGGACTATGACCCGAAATCCGCCAGTCAATGGATGGCAACCCTCCCGGCCGACATCCGTAGCGAGGTGCAGACCTATTTGAAGAAGAGCAAGTGAGACCGCTCGCGATAAGAGGCATGGACGAGACGTCCCTTCCCCCTATCGGCTCAACACCGCCGCAGCGGGAAGATCCGCACCTCCACCGGCGCGGCCGTTAGCATCGACGGCGGAGGAGCCAGCGGCACGGGAAAGCCATTGAGGCGTAGCGGTTCGGCAGACCAGCGGGTGCAAACCGCCGGTGCGATCTGATAGGGCTTGTGATGCACCCGCCCGCGGAAAATCCTGC
>JAYTEI010000463.1:0-22538 GCA_043735445.1 Akkermansiaceae bacterium
GAGTTTCTTGGGGCGCTTGTGCTCGCGGTAGAAGTCGGCGCGGTGGTGGCGTTCGAAGCCTTTGGTGAGGCCGCAGGGTTCCCAGTTGGAGGCTTTGTAGCAGGTGCCTTCGAAGCTTTCGATGTCGGTGAAGGTCTCGGCTAACAGGGGGTGGTAGCCGTGCTTTTCCTGCCATTGGTCGGGCAGTTGGCGGAGGGCGATGCCCATGGCGCGGGAGGCGAGGTTGGGCATGCGGGTCTCGGCGAGCACGAGGAAGCGGCGGTTCTGGACGATGAGGCCGAGTCGCTCGGCGCGCTGGCGCTGGGTCCAGCCGATCCATTCGTCGCGGTCGATGAGTTTCATGGCGGCCGGACCCCAGACGAGGATGGTCGCCCAGCGCTCCCGGTGATGTACGATCTGAACGAGCGTGCGGCCGACCTGGCGACCGGCACCGAGGTAGTGTTCGTCGTTGAGCAGGGTGGCGATGCGCTGCATTTCAACGGGCAGGGCGGGCCTTACTTCCAATTCGCTAAGAACCAGCGTGGTGGACTCAGCGCCGTGCCGCGTTGCCACGGTGTTGTCGTCGAGTAGGGCTTTCATGTGAGCCAAACAGAGCCGAAACGGGGCGTTTTGTTTAGGATTTTCTCAGGATCTCGCTGCAACGGTGAGCTCTGGGTAGAAAAGATAAAGCCGTGGGGGATATTCACGGCTCCGTTGCGGGATTCTGAAATCAATCCTCCCAAAGCCGTGCAGGCCCGCCAAGGGCTGGCTGAGCCGCAGGATCAAGTGCCCTGGCGCTGATTTTTCATCTTAGTTTTCCACACCGATCAACGGCGGTAGAAATTGACTACCCAAGAAACTCCCGCGAGCCGGGGAAGTTTCGCCAAAAGCCGAGTGGAGGGAAGATCCAAATGCACGGCTGGGCGACGACTCGAAAAGTCGTTGTATTTCACACCGGCTCATCCGGAATCCGCCAACCCAGCCAGAAAAGAACCAAGGAAATGAGGACAACGACGAGAACGGCGAGAACGACCATCAAGAGCGGCCAGGTGGACAGGCCCAAGCTGTAGTATTGCAAGCGTTTGCTCTGATCGCTGATATCGCGGCTGCGGGCCTCGGCTTGGATATGGAGAGTGTTGGCGAGTGCATCCTGGACTTGCAAATAAGTGTCGTAGGCGGGGCGCACGGTCTTAATGCGATAGGCTTCGATAGAATCGGCGCTGCCGGTTTCGATCATGCCGATCAGCGCTTCGGCGGCCCGGACGTAGTCTTTTCGCGCTTGGATCAATGCGTCGAGTTGTGGCCTTGCGGTTTCGCCCACGAGGCTGGTCGCCAGCTTGCCGATGTTGTGGTCGTTGGCAGCTCTGGCCACTTGGAGTTTTTGCGTCTGACGGGTTATTTCCGCCGCGTCGACATTCATCACGAGATTCAAAAGGCAGCGGTGGGTCTCGGCGCTTTGGCGGGAAATATCGCGCAGGGTGCCGATGGTCGCGAGATCTTTCGAAATGAGAACAGAGTAGCTGACATCGAGCTGCCGGATGGCCAAGGCATTGAAAATTCCAAGCACGAGCAGCGACACCGTCAGGGCCATCGTCATCCACACGATGAATTTTCTACCGATACCTAATTCGCTGATTGAAACCATAAATACTCGGACGAGCTTGTGCGCTAAACGCATCCACCTGCAAATGATTTTTTCAACGACTGGAACGACTGGGAACAAGCGCGGAATCCCGCGGCGATGGGATCACGGAGGACCGCAGCCGAGTCTTCGGGGTCGGTCCCGGTAATCGAGCAATCGGGCCGATTCTACTTGCTTGTCCTGTCGGGGGAAAGCGGCTGATCGCCCAAGTTTCGCCCTTTTTCACCGCTCCATCTACCCGTTCTACAAGGAGATTGCTTGGGATCTCGGCATCGGCTTCGAAGCGGTGCGCTCGCACATCGACAACATTCACGACTGCAGGACAGGCCTTTTGTCGCCGGCCGTTTGTCGTCCGCAAACAAGTGGATCACAATCTCGCCGCTGGGATCATCCGCCTCACCGGCGACGGCCATTTCCGCTACTCCCCGCAGGGACTGGTTTTCCTGTGGGGGCAGTTCATCAAGGACATGGTCCGACTTTGTTAGGCGTGGATCACGTTGCCGAGGATCAGCCCGCCGATGACGAGGCCGAGGGCGATCCGATACCAGCCGAAGACGGATAGACCGTGGCTTTGGAGGTAGGAGACGAGCCATTTCACAGCGATGGCTGCGGAGACGGCCGCGGCGACGATGCCGATCAGCATCGGCATGGCGCCGTATTCGTGGAGCATCAGCTTGGTGCCGCCGAAGAGCGAGTTGTAAACTGGATCGAGGTCCTTCACTTTTCCCACCGCATCCTTGGCGGTGGCGGCGGTGAGCGTCAGCACGCCTAGCAGGAATGAATACTCGACCGCCGCGCGGATCGAGAGGCCGACGAGCAGGCCGCCGCAAATCGTCATCAGGCTGCGGCTGGTGCCCGGGCACATCGCCACGCACTGGAGCAGGCCGATGATCAGGGCGAGCTGCCATGTTAGATCCTTCAGTTCCTTGCCTCCGCCACGCGGCGGATTGCTTTTTCTCCACCAAGCGACGGCAAGAATGCCAATGCCGCCGATGATCCACGCGGCGATGACCGGCCACATGCCGAACAAGTGCGCCTTGATCCAGTGGCTGAGCAACACGCCGAGCACGGCGGCTGGCAGGAACCCGGCGATGATGGCGATGGCGAGTTTTAGCCCTTCCGAGTCCATCCCTAACACGCCGCGGATCATTTGGATGACTCGCTTCCAATAGAGTCCGAGCACCGCCAAGATCGCGCCGCCTTGGATGCAGACGGCGAAGGCGTCCGCCGCTTCTTTCGCCTGCGGGCCACCGGTGCCGATGCCCATCAGCCGCTGGGCGACGATCAAATGGCCGGTGGAGCTAACAGGAAGATACTCGGTGATCCCTTCGATCACGCCTAGGATGAATGCTTGCCAAGGATGCATGGTGAAATTTCGGCGAGGCTGGGTAAGGGCTGACCGGCACGCAAGGCATTTGCGGTTGATTCAGCAGGGGCCGTGGCGAATGGTTGCGGCCTGATGAGTCCGCCCCTATGAAAGTCCACTACCTGCGAATGGTGCGTCGGGCGTTCCGTGCTCTGCGTCACAAAAAACTCCGCCACCGCCCGTGGTGGCAAAAATTTTCGAAACCCCTATTTCACCGCAGTCTGTGGATTCCTTGCCGGGATACGGTGGCGTCCGGCCTCGCCATCGGCTTGTTTTTCTCGATGATGCCGTTCATCCCGCAGTCGATTTTCGCCGCGATCTTGGCGATGCGGGCCAAGGTCAATGTCCCCTTCGCGATGGCTGCGTGCTTCGTCAGCAATCCTTTCACCAACGTGCCGTTCTGGTATGCGCAAATCCACGTCGGGCAATGGTTGATTAACGTCCTGTCGCTGCCGGTCCTGCCCGGGCAAATCACTTTGCCCATCGTCGGCATCGTTTCGGCGAGTAATTTTATCGTCGGCTTCGTGGCGATGGGCGTGCTGCTGGCCCTTTCCGCCTATCCGCTGGTCCACTTGTTTTCCGCCATCCTGCCGCACTATCTGCCGGTCCGGCGGCGGGGAATCGCGCCCGTTAGAGTTTCGGCGGAGCGAACCGGCGAGCCGTGACACTGCCGCCGCAGGGAGCTTTCAAGCGCTCGGGGAGATTCACCGCCGGGAAACGGAAACTCTGAACGCCCGCGATCCTAGAGTGCCGCATCAGTCCGCCCAGGCCGATCGCTCCCAGTCCTAACAGGGCCAGGGTGCCGATGACTAACAGGGTGATTTTCATCGACCTCGCGGCCGACGGCTGGGTGTCGCGGCGCTTGAAATAGCCGTCGAACTCTGCGGAGATTTTTCCCATGAGGGCTTCGAGGTAAACCTCCGGCGCGACTCTCGGATCGGTGTCGCCCATTGCCCGGCTGAGGATGGCGGTGGTTTCGTAGGTGGGCACTCGCGCGAGATTTTTAGTGGTGCTTGGCTGATCCACCAAGTCCCGGCCGATTGCGAGACTGCGGCTGTCCGTCTCGAACACAACCACCAAGCCATTTCCGTCCGGCACCCAGGCTTGGCGCAATTCCGCCGCCCTTTCTGTGGCGGAGCTAGCGATCAGCACCGATTCCACCACCAGATAGACCATGTAACCGCGGTCGTGTTCCAGCTTGCGGAGTTGTTCGGAAATCCGCTTCAACGCGCCGGGATTCCGATTGAAAAAACCTCCACTGTCGAGCACTCCGAAGACTGGCGGCGCTTGGACGCCATTGGGTGCCGAAGTTTCCGGCAAGACTTGCCCATGGCTCTGCAAAACCAGGATTCCCCAGCACAGCCAAACGGCCAACATCTTGTGGAAGCGAGTCACTGGGCGGAACCCTTTAATATTTCCTAATTAAAGACAAGCAGGATCGCGGGACTGAGATGGCAATGCGGCATGACTGAATTTTTTTTAAATACGCGGACAGCCCTGAAAATCGTGGCTCAGGTACACTTGGGATAAAAAATTTAGAATTTGGCTGATTTTGGTAAGCGATGGGCTGGTTTCGTCATCCGTTTGGCGCGCGATTCTCAAATTTCCAAGCTTTAGGGTTGGAGATAAATTTAGATAGTTCTCCTAATGCACTTAAAATAAGCAGTTTAAAATTTTGCATCAAATGCCTGAATTTATTCTTGCGGCCTGAGTGCACTTGGGTGTACTTTTTTGCACTGACACGAAGTTCCAGATCCTCAAGTGAGCACCGCCGAACATAGCTACATGGGCTACACGCCCTACAAGATGGACCCGAAGCATCGGGTTTCCATCCCGCCAGCTTGGCGTCCGATGGCTGGCGAGGTGTTGTTCCTTTTGTCATCTAAGACTTACGACATGCCGGTCATCAAGGTGCTCAGTGCGAAGGCTTACAACGACCGCAAGGAAACCGTGAAAAACAGCCCCGACCTGACTCCCGCCAAGAAGTTGGCAAAGCTGGGCCAGCTCGCGATGCTCTGCCGCGTAGCGAGCGTGAATGACCAAGGCAAACTGCTGGTCCCCAAAGATCTCAGTGAAGCTGCCGGCATCGCCGCAGAATCCGATGTGGTTCTCGCCGGCCGCGACCTGCACTTCGAAGTCTGGAGCAAGGAAAACCACGCCCGCGTGCTCGAGATCGAGATGAATCCCGACGACGACGACGATCTCGGCATCCTCTAATCCATTTCCCACCAACACACCCAACAGCAGCAATGTTGTCCACCTATCCAACTCTGACACCCGCAGCGGTCCGCCACACAGCGGCCTCGGTCGCTTTCGCCCGGGTGTCAGGGTCGGCATTCCTTTCAGATCTTTCGGCTGGCTCGGGACAGCACGCCGCTTGGTCGCTCCAAACAGACGTCCGCACCGCTCCTGGCTGGTTGTCGGTGCGGCGTCTGGTGATTTTCATGGCTGGGCGCGCGAGGTCTCTCGGGACAGAGCGTCACGCGCCTTTTGATTCGATGGTCCGCGCTGCTCCTGGCTGGTTGTCAGCGCGGCCATCGCAAATTTTCCTTTCAGACACACTGGCTGGCTCGGGACAGCACGCCAGTTTGTCGCTCCAAACAGACGTCCGCACCGCTCCTGGCTGGTTGTCGGTGCGGCGTCTGGTGATTTTCATGGCTGGGCGCGCGAAATCTCTCGGGACGGAGCTTCACGCGCTATTTGAAACGATGGTCCACGCCGCTTCAGGGGTGTTGTCAGCGGGACCATCGACAAGTTTTCTATCGGGACAAAACGGTGCGCTCGGGACAGCACGCCGTGGCGTCGATCAAACGGATGCCTGCGTTGCTCCTGGCTGGTTGTCAGCGCAGGCTCCCGTTCATTTTTCTGAAATCCGCGCCGCCGGTGACTATCACCTGCCCGTCTTCCCGGCGGAAGTCGGCGAGTGGATGGCTGCCGGACCGGACCAATTCATCATCGACGGCACGCTCGGCGGCGGTGGTCACAGCGAGATTTTCCTCAAAGCTGGTGCCCGCGTGCTCGGCGTGGATCGCGATCCCGAAGCACTGGCCCACGCCCGCGCCCGGCTTGCGGAATACGGCGAGCGCTTTTCCACCTGGGAAGGCAATTTTTCCCGCCTCTCTGAAATTCCTGAGATCGCACACGGCGCCCGCGCCGATGGCCTTCTCATGGATCTTGGCGTCTCGTCCCACCAGCTCGATTCCGCCGTCCGCGGGTTTTCGTTCATGCGGGAAGGTCCACTCGACATGCGGATGGGACCCTCCAGCCCGCGCTCTGCGGCGGACATCGTTAACCGCTGGCCGGAAGCTGACATTGTTAGGATTCTGTTTGAATATGGCGAAGAATCCAGCGCCCGCCGCATCGCCGGAGCCATCGTTAGACAACGCGCCATCAAGCCGTTTGTGACCACGCTGGATCTCGCGAACTGCATCGAGAAAGCCAGCGGTCGCCACGGTCGGACCCATCCGGCGACCAAGACTTTCCAAGCCATCCGGATGGCGGTGAATGAGGAACTCGAGTCGCTCGCCACCGCGCTCGCCGCCGCGCCCGCCGCCCTCAAACCGGGGGGACGCTTGCTCATCATCACCTTCCACAGCCTCGAAGACCGGCTGGTGAAACGGTTCCTCAAACACCGCTCCACTGAGTTTCTCGATGAGCCAGGGTGGCCGGAACCTCGGCCGAATCCGGACTATCAGTTCCGGCTGTTAGCCCGCCGGGCCATCGCCCCCACCGCCGCAGAAACCTCCCTGAACCCTCGAGCCCGCAGTGCCAAACTGCGGGTTGCACAGCTTTTAGACCCCAAGCCATGAACCGCCGCCGCCGTACCGATAACGAAACTCGCACGCCCTTCCTGGTGTTTTTCGCACTCATCTTGGCCGCAGCCATCGCCGCTGCCGGCGGGGTGCTCCATGCGTATTATAAAAACCGCCAAGTCCAGATCACGCGCGAAATCGACGCCGTGGATCGCAACGTCGTGCAGTGCCGCCTCGACATCCAGACCACCGAGATGCGCATGGACGACCTCCTCAGCCGCTTCGTGATCCGCAAACAAATCGAGCAAAACGGCTCGTCCCTGCGCCCGATTCCGATGGGAGTCGTCGAGGAAATCGATGCCGCCACGTCGAGTCGCCACAGCGTTGCCTCCGCCGCCCCTTAGCCCGTGAGTTCTTCCTTCCAAACCCGCTGCATCGTCCTGTGCTCGGTCCTAGTGACCGGGCTCAGTGTGCTGACAGCCAGGTTGGTCCAGATCCAAATGGTCGATCGCCAGCACTACGCGGAGAACTCGCGCAAAGCCTATCACCGCATCGAGAAATTGCCCGCCATCCGCGGCATGATTGTGGATCGTCATGAGGAGCCGTTGGCCAAAAGCATCCCAGTTGCCTCCGTGTTTGTGGACAAGAACCACCTGATGGATCCGAAAATCGCCAGCTTCGGCTTGGCCTATCAGGAGGCCAGCAGCGAGGCCGGTTGGAATGAGTTAGACGCCACCAAACAACGCCGCCGGATCAATGTCCTGCGCGGCGATTTGCTCGAAAAGGAATCTGCGGACGTCCTGGTTAGAAAGCATCTTGCCTACGCCGTCGGGATTCTCGCCCGGCCCCTCGGCATGAGGAAAGAAGAGCTTTTCGACAAAATTGAGAACAGCAAAGCCACTTGGCTGCCGGTCGCCAAGGATCTCCCGCAGGACGTTGCGGATCATTTGCGCGACGAGATCGACAACCACTGGATTCAAGGTTTCGAGTTCGAAAACTCCATCAAACGCTGGTACACCGCCTCGCAAATGGCCACTCACCTCATCGGCTTCACCGGCGAGGTCGAGAAAAAGGACGACGAGGGCAAGCCTCACACTCGGGTGCTTGGACTCTTCGGCGTCGAGTCGTCGATGGAAGATTTTCTAGCAGGCAGAGATGGCTCGCGCGAACATTTCCGCGATGCCCGCGGGCTGGTCGTTCCAGGAAATTCCGGCAGCCTGAAACCACCGCGGGCTGGCCTAAATGTGAAGCTCACCATCGACATGGGCATCCAAGCCATCGTCGAGGAAGAGTTGGATGCCGGCCTAACGGAGTTCGTTGCCAAGAAGGGAGCCATCATCCTGATGGACCCGAAGACCGGCGAAGTCCTCGCCATGGCCAGCCGTCCGCAATACGATTCTAACCTCAAGGAAAACCTCGCCGAGACCAGTTTCAACTACGCGATCCAGACGATCTATGAACCCGGCTCGACGATCAAAATCGTCGCCGCTGCCGGCGCACTGAATGAAAATCTCGTCACGCCGCAGACGTCGATCTTCTGCCATAACGGATTCTATCAGGGCAAGGGCTTCATCGTGAAGGACGACCATCCAGCCGGCTCATTGAGCGTCGAGGGAGTGCTCCAGAAATCCAACAACAACGGTGCCTACAGCCTCGGTCGCCAGCTCGGCGCGAAGCGCTTTTACGATTACCTCCACCACTTCGGCTTCGGCAAAAAAACCGGCATCCAGCTCAGCGGCGAAAGCTCCGGCACCGCCCGCAACACCGGCAATGAAGTCGATTTTTCCCGCGCCTGTTACGGCTATGCCACCAGCGTGACTCCCTTGCAATTGGCCTGCGCCTACTCGGCCATCGCCAGTGATGGCAAACTCCGGAAACCCCACATCGTCAAATCTCTGATCGCGAACGACGGCACCGTCGTCGAGGACTATCAGCCGGAAGTCGTCTGCGAGGTGCTCAAGCCGAAGGCCGCCGCGCAGATGCGCGCCGCCTTGCAAAAAGTCACCCTGCCCGGTGGCACCGCCACCCGCGCCGCCGTAGCGGGCTTCCTCGTCGCGGCGAAAACCGGCACCGTCCAGTTGCACAATCCACATGGCGGCTACTACGCCGACCGGATGATTACCTCTCTAGCAGGCATGATGCCCGCCCTCGATCCAGCCTTCGTCTGCGTGGTCGTCATCGAGGATCCGCGGATTCCTGGCGTAAAACATCAGGGCGGCATGATCGCCGCGCCGATCTTCGGCAAGATCGCCACCCGCGTCGCCACTTACATGAATTTGCAACCCACCGAGCCTCTCTCCCACCCGATCGCCACCGCCGCCCGATGATCCTCCGCGAGTTAGTTTCCAATCTATCAAGAGTCACGGTCGCCGGATCGCTGGACGCGGAGGTGTCCGCCATCACCGCGTCCTCGCGCGTCGTCGCTCCGGGGATGATCTTCGCCGCCATTCGCGGCACCACGCTCGACGGCCACCGCTTCATCAATGATGCGCTCGCCGCCGGGGCGACTGCGATTCTAGCGGAAATTGCCCAGCCGTCTGACTACACCGCGCCCGCCACTTGGCTGCATGTGCCGGATAGCCGCACGGCCGTCGCCACCCTCGCCTCGGTTCTAGCAGGTCAGCCGTGGCGGGATCTCGCCATCGCTGGAATCACCGGCACGAATGGCAAGACGACCACCGCCTTCCTGCTCCATCATCTGATGAAATCCGCGTGGCATCGCGCCGGGTTGTTAGGCACCATCCTCGTCGATGATGGGGAAATGGTGGAAACCGCCAAGCACACCACGCCCGGCTCCATCGAGCTTTCCGCGCTGCTCGGGCGGATGAAAGACAACGGTTGCCGCGGCTTGGCGATGGAAGTTTCCTCCCACGGCATCCATCAAAAACGGATCGCCGCGATCGGCTTCGACGCCTGCGTTTTCACCAATCTAACGCAGGACCACCTCGACTATCACGGCACGCTCGACGCCTATTTCAAGGCCAAGGCGGAATGGTTTCACGACCTCGCCGCCGACCCTCACGGGAAAAAGCCAGTCGCCGTCATCAACACCGACGACGCCTACGGCGCAGAACTCGCCGCATCGCTCGATGGCAAGATGCCTGTCACTCGTTTCGGCTTCGGCGTGAACAGTGACTTCCGCGCTAACAACTTCCGCCAGACCGCGCGCGGCATGGACTTCGAACTCGCGGCGAAGGGTAAAACCTACCTGGTCCGCGCCCCATTGATCGGCCGTTTCAATGCCTACAACCTGCTAGGCGCGATCGCCGCCGCCAGTGCTTGCGGCATCAAACCGCGCGAAGCAGTCGCCGCGCTGGCCGAAGCTCCGCAAGTGCCGGGCCGCATGGAAAACGTCGGCAACGCCGGTGGTGCCACGGTTTTCATCGACTACGCGCACACCCCCGACGCCTTGGAAAACGCTTGCCGCACGCTCCGCGAACTTGATCCGCGCCGCCTCATCACCGTCTTCGGTTGCGGGGGCGACCGGGATAAAACCAAGCGCCCGCTGATGGCTGCCGCCGCTGCCCGCCACAGCGACGCCTGCGTCGTCACCTCGGACAATCCACGCTCGGAAGACCCTCTAACCATCATCCGCGAAATCGAAGGTGGCCTGCGTGGCAAAGCCTTCCGCAGCATCCCGGACCGCGCCGAAGCCATCGACTTCGCGATCCGCAACGCACTCTCCGGCGACATCATTCTCATCGCCGGCAAAGGCCACGAGACGACCCAACAATTCGCCACCGAGACCATCGACTTCGACGACCGCAAGCACGCGAGCAAAGCACTGCGCGAGCGTGCCCAGGACATTTCCGACCAGCGATGAACCCGCTCCCCGCCCAACAACTGGCAGACATCCTCGGCGTGCCACTCGCCGCCGGACGGGGCGACGTGATGGTGTCCGGCGGCGTCTCGACGGACACCCGCACGCTGGCGCAAGGCTCGGCATTCTTCGCGCTGCGCGGGGAAAATTTCAATGGAGACACCTTCGCCGCGAATGCACTAACAGCGGGTGCTACCGTCGCCATCGTCCAAGAATGGCAAGGTGAAGTCCCGCCTGGCACCGCCGTCATCGTGGTGGCGGACACGCTGTTAGCCTTGCAACGCCTCGCGCTGTGGTGGCGCAAGCAACTGGACCTGCCGGTGGTGGCCATCACCGGTTCTAACGGCAAGACCAGCACAAAGGATTTCACCGCCGCCGTGCTGGCGCGGAAGTTCAGCGTTTCCGCAACTCGGGGAAATCTGAACAACCACATCGGCGTGCCTCTAACGGTCCTCGCGACGACCCCGGCTCACACCGCCGCCGTCTGGGAAATAGGGATGAACCATGCCGGCGAGATCGCTCCCTTGTGTGAAATCGCCCGCCCGAAATACGGGATCATCACCAACATCGGCACCGCTCACATCGAGTTTCTCGGCAGCCGTGAGGCCATCGCCAATGAGAAAGGCATGCTCGCCCGCGCTCTGCCGACGGATGGCATTCTGTTTCTCCCTGCCGCTTGCGATTTTAACGACTATCTGCGCCAGCGGACGCGGGCGGCGATGATCTCAGTCGGCAACGGCCGTGGCTTGGTTAGAGCGGAAAACCTCCGCTTCGACGTGGGCGGGACTTCCTTCACGCTGGTGATCGAAGGCGCAGAAACTGCCGAAGTCACGCTCACCGTCCCCGGTCGCCACATGGTGACTAACGCGCTGCTAGCCGCTGGAATCGGCTGGAAACTTGGCATTTCTCCCGCAGAAATCGCTGCGGGTCTCTCGACCGCCACGCTAACCGGCGGCAGACTTAGCCGCTACGACCATCACGGCATCACGGTCATGGACGACACCTACAACGCGAACCCCGAGTCGATGGCCGCAGCGATCGAGACTCTAGCAGACACGCCTGTTAGCAATGGGGCGCGGCGGATCATTGTCCTTGGTCGGATGGGCGAGCTCGGCCCGCACGCGCCCGCCGCCCACCTCCGCACGGGTGCCCTCGCCGCAGAGCGTCACCTCACCGTGATCGCCGTGGGCGAGGGCGCGGAAGGCATTTCCGAAGGTGCTAACAACGCGCCCCATTTCCCCGATCTCGACCAAGCGGCCAAGTGGCTGGCCCGCGAGGTGAAACCCGGCGATGTCGTGCTGTTCAAGGGCAGCCGCAGCGCCACCGTCGAACGCGTGATGCACGCCGCCTTCCCCCGCAACTGATGCTCCCCGCGATTTTCGATTTTTGGTACCAGGCATTCGAAGCGGAGCGCGCCTCGGGCCATCACGGCTGGGCACACACCTTTTCGTTTTTGAACCTGTTTCAATACATCACCTTCCGCGCGGCCAGCGCGGGGATGTTGGCGTTTCTCCTGTCCGTTTTTTTCGGCCCCGGCGTGATCCGCTGCCTGATCTCGCTGAAGGTCGGTCAACCGATTCGTTCGGCCGAGGAGGTCCATAAGTTGGCCGAACTCCACGGCGGCAAAATCGGCACGCCGACGATGGGCGGCGTGCTCATCATCGGCTCGGTGCTGATTTCGACGATCATTTTCGCCCGCCCGCTCAATCCGTTCATTGCCGTCTGCGCCTGCACCATGGCTGCCTGCGGGTTGTTAGGGTTTTGCGACGACTACAAGAAGGTGAAGGAAAAAACGTCCGCTGGGATCAGCAGCCGCAGGAAGCTCGGCTGGCAGTTGGTCATCGCGCTGGTCGCCGCCTCATTCCTTTGTTTTAAAAAGGAAATCTCCGGCTTCGGTGCCTCGCCCCAGCAAATTTCAGACGGTCTAGCAGGCTATCGCCTCGGCCAGAACCCGATCGGAATCGGCGCGATTTGCTTCCCGTTGTTTAAGGTAGCCATCGTCGATCTGCCGTGGTGGTTGATCATCCCATTCTTCGCGCTGGTCATCGTCGGCTGCTCGAATGCGGTGAACCTAACAGACGGACTCGACGGACTGGCGACGGGCACCACGATCAGCGTCGCGCTGTCGTATGCTTTCCTTGCCTATCTAGCAGGTCACTTCTTCATGGCCACCGAGTATTTGGTGATCCCGCACAACCGCTACATCGGCGAGCTGGCGATTTTGCTGATGGCGCTGGTGGGCGCGTGCTTCGGCTTCCTGTGGTTCAACTGCCATCCGGCCAAGGTCTTCATGGGCGACACCGGCTCGCTCGCCATCGGTGGCGCACTCGGCACCGCAGCGCTTTGCACCAAGCAGGAACTCCTGCTAGTCATCATCGGCGGCGTATTCGTGATGGAGGCGATGTCGGTCATCCTCCAAGTCGGCAGTTTCAAGCTGCGCAAAAAACGGATCTTCAAGATGTCGCCGATCCACCATCATTTCGAGCTGCTAGGGTGGCATGAGAACCAGGTCATCATCCGCTTCTGGATCATCTCGATCATGCTCGCCCTATTCGGACTCGCCTTGCTCAAGATTGCCTAACTGCACGATGGATCTCACCGGAAAACATGTCGCCATCCTGGGCGTGGGTCGCAGCGGACGCGCCGCTGCGGCGCTGGCCTTGCGCGAAGGTGCACGCGTTTCCGCCTGGGATCTCGCCGGTCCAGACGCATTTGACGGCATGCCAGACGGTGTGGAAATCCATCCGCACGCGTCCGAAGCGGACGGCACACTGCTCGTGTCCGATCTGCTAGTCGTGAGTCCCGGCATCGACACCTACGGCCCCTACGTCGCGGCATTTTCCCAACAGGCGGGCGAAGTCATCGGTGAAATCGAGCTGGCCGCCCGCTTCTATCAGGGGAAAATCATCGGCATCACCGGGACGAACGGCAAGACCACCACCACTGAGTTGGTCGCGCGCATCCTGTCGCACGCTGCCCTCGGCGGCACCGCCTGCGGCAACTACGGCACGCCCTTCGCAGAAGTCGTCCTGCAGGCGAACCCGCCGCCAGTGGTGTCGTTAGAGCTGAGTTCGTTCCAGTTAGAAACGATTTCCACGCTGCATCCGGTGGTCGCCATTTGGCTCAACTTCGCGCCTGATCACATGGACCGCTACCCGACGGTGGAGGCCTATCGCGCGGCCAAGCTGCGGATTTTCGAGAACCAAACGGCCACCGACACCGCAGTCGTTAGATCCGGCGAAGACCTTCCCGAGCTGGCGGCTAACAAAGTGATTTTTTCCACCACTGACTCTGCCGCGGAGTGGTATTCCGATGGCCACACCGTGACCCACGGTGGCGAGACTTGGCTCGACATGGACCGCGACACCAGCCTGCGCGGTCTCCACAACGCGGAGAACACGATGGCGGCTCTCGCCGCCTGCCAGGCGTTAGGGATTTCTCCGCAAGTGATGCGCGAGGCGCTGCACGGCTACGCGCCACCGCCGCACCGCTGCGAACTCATCCGCACCCTCGACGGTGTGGAGTATTTAAACGACTCGAAGGCCACCAACCTCCATGCCTTAGAGAGTGCCCTGCGCTCGCAGACTCGGCCAGTCGTGCTCATCGCCGGCGGCAAGGAAAAAGGTCTCGACTACGCGCCGGTGATGCCGCTGCTCATAAGAAAGGCGCTCGCCGTGGTCACCTTCGGCCAGATCGCCCGCCCGCTGGCGGACTTGTTTTCCACTGCTGTTAGCTGCCAGGCCGTGTCCACGCTGGCCGATGCCGTGAAGACGGCGCGCAGCCTTGCACCGCGCGGCTCCACCGTTTTGCTTTCGCCGGGAACGTCATCGTTCGACCAATTCTCGGGTTACGAACAACGCGGAAATGCCTTCCGCGATCTCGTCCACCAACTCCGCTAACTCTCATGAAACCCCAGACTCTGCCTGTCAAACGCCGTCCCGTGCCGAATGGGATTTTCAAACGCCTGCGTGCCGTCACCGGCAACCGCAAACAACGAGCCGCCGCCGCCGCAGGAGCTTCTGAGATGGAATCCGAAGACAGCAGCTCGAAGATCTCCCGCGCCCTCACGATTATTTTTCTAATCCACATCGTGGCGATCGGCCTGATTTTCGTACACATCAAATACCTCGACGGGCGGCCACCTGATGAGCCGAAAACGGTCAAGGCCACCCAGCAGGAAAACGTCCCGGAGGTGGTCGCCGTCAAGCCGCGTTTGGACTTGCCGCGCTTGGCGTCTGGCGAAAAGCCCTACATTGTTAGACCCGGCGATAACTACGCGCGAGTCGCTGCGGTGCTGGGCGTGGAAGAGGGCGATCTCCGGCTGATCAACAAGCACGTCCCGATCGAATCGGGGCTGCTCTTGAAAATTCCGCCGAAGCGCGCCGCCGCCGTCGAGGCACCCGAACTGGTCGCGATGAACGCTCCCACCCCCGCTGACGACAGTTCCGAGCTGGTCGATGCGGTGGACGTGATCGCCGCGCCGCGTGCCGTAGTGGTGCGACCTAACACCAAACCTTCAGCAGAGGATAAAGTCAGCGCGTCCGGCAAGACTTACGTCGTGAAAAGCGGCGACAGCGTCTGGCGGATTGCTAATAAATTTAAAGTCAACCAAGACGCCCTGATGAAAGCCAACGGCATCAGCAACGCCGGCAAGCTGAAGGTCGGCATGAGCTTGGCGATTCCCCGTTAGTTTCTAGCCGATGACCCGTCACTGCTCCATCATCCTCTGCACCGCCGTCGCGGCCTTGGTCGCGCTCGGGCTGATCATGCTGACGAGCACCGGGGCGTGGGTGAAGGACTTCGGCCCGTATCATTTCGTGAGTCGTCAGGCAATGATGGTCGGGCTGGGGCTGGTCGCCGCAGTGATCGCGGCGCGGTTTCCATTAGAGATATTGCGGCAGTTCGCGCCGTGGCTGTTAGCTGGAGTCTGCGTGTTGCTGGTGTTGTGTTTCGTGCCCGGCATCGCGAATCCTCACTGGGGATCGCACCGCTGGATCAAGCTGCCGGTGGTCGGCGATTTCCAGCCCTCCGAGGTCGCAAAAATCGTGATCATGGTGGCGTTGGCCGCGTGGTTTGCTAGATGGCAGACCGAGATTCACACGTTCTGGCGCGGCTTTGTGATTCCCGGATTTATCGTCAGCATCCCGCTGGTTCTCATCGCCGCCGAGACGGACGTGGGTTCCGCTATGTCCATTTCCGTCGCCATCGCGGCGATGATGTTTTGCGTCGGAACTCGTCTGAGATACCTCGTGCCCACGGTTCTAACGGCCATGGCGGGTGCCCTCTGGTTCATCACTCATGACGCGGTGCGGCGGGCGCGGATCGACGCCTGGCTGGACCTTGAAAACCCGGTCCACCAGATGGACAAAGGGATGCAACAATGGCGGGCGCTGTTAGCCCTAGGCAACGGCGGGCCGTGGGGCGTAGGTCTTGGCAATGGCGTGGAAAAATTTGGCACGCTCACCTTCGCCTACACCGACTTTATTTTCCCGGTCGTCGGTGAAGAACTCGGCTTGCCTTTCACCATGGGCGTGGTGCTTTGTTTCGTCCTGATCGCAGTCGGCGGCTGTGGCATCGCACTGCAAGCGACCAATGTGTTCAACCGCTGCCTCGCGCTCGGACTAACATGCATGATCGTCGTCCCGGCGATTCAGAACATCGCCGTCACCACCGCGCTGCTACCTAACGATGGACTGCCGCTGCCCTTCGTCAGCTACGGCGGCACCAGCCTGGTTTTCAGCCTCGCTGCGGTCGGGATGTTAGTAGGCATCCACCGCCGCTCTCACGTCCGCGTCGCCCAAGAATTTCCACTCACCAAGCAGACCCGGCTGGCAGTGCGGCTGTGACGGCGAGAGCCTCCGTCCGCAGTTCTTGGCTCATGGCCGGGAAAATGGCGAGAGCATGGCAGGCGGCGAATTACTTTTTTGCAGATTCCTGTCCGATTTCCTCCGTGGTAGAGGATCACTCTCGAAATGGACGATTGGCCACTGCTCGAAAAAGCCACGCAAGCATCTGACGAAGGAAAGAATCCGCCGCGAAAAGGAGGCGCAAGGAGCTGAATTCATGACCCCGACCCAAGCCGAAACTGCGGAAAATGAATGGAACGAAATCCGACCGCTGATCGATACCGCATTGGAATCCCTCAGCGAGGAAGACCGGGGGATCATCATTTCCCGCCACTTGCAGCAGATGTCGCTGAAGGATGCGGGGACCGTGTTAGGGATCAATGAAGATGCGGCGGGCAAAGCGGGTGGCCAGGGCCGGTGCCCGGTTGCGCGATTGGTTCGAAAGCCGTGGAATCTGATGCACCAGCGATGTTCTCGGCGGGGTGCTGGGAAGGTTCGCGATGGTTTCTGCTCCGCCGCAACTCGCGGAGCAAATCGTTTCGTCTGCGATCGGAAACTCCGCCGGAGCTGCGACCGGTCATGCCACGCGGGAAGCGGGTTCTAACTGGTTGTCCTCCCGCACGGCCATGGTGGCGGCTTTCGCGCTGGCGGTAGCCTCACCCGCCGCGATCTCGGTGATGCTTCCTGAGACGAATGAAATAACAAATCTGGCGGCTGCCGGGGTGCCCGCTGCCTCGCCGACCGGACGAGCGGCTCCACTCACAACGGATGAATCCGAGTGGATCGCCCTGTGGAAAAACCACGCGCCTCCCCAGGGAAGGTTCTCAAACTTGATGGCCGCGATTTCAAAGATCGAGGAGCCGCTGAAACGCGACGTATTCAAAGCCGTGACCTACAGCGAGTGGGTCGATAAAAGGCTGCCGATCCCAGGGAACCTTGAATTCAGCCAATTGGTTCCGCTGTTTGAGCAGATGTTGGCGAAAGACCCGGTCCGCGCCGGTGAGATGGCCGCCTCCTTCAACACGAATCCCAAAACTCCCCGCTACCTGGAAATTTCCTCGAAACTGGCGAGCCTGGTCGGAAACAGCCCGGAGGGTCTCGCGAGTTTCATCAATCTCGTCGCGATGCCTTCCACGCTGGTGTGGCAGTATGGCATCACTAGCTACCCATCGGCGCCAATTGCCCTTACACCGCAATCCGATAATGCCCGGGCAGGGCATATCCGGGATGCCATCGCGCTGCTGGCCGAGAGAAATCCCGCACTGGCAGAAGCCACCGTCGCTTCTTTGCGAGGCTGGCACCGCGATCAAGCTCTGGCAGGACTCATCATCGGGCAAACCGGGATGGGCCTTGATGCGGCCATCACCGCACTTGCGCAACGATCCGAGGCTCCGGGCTTGAAAGAGAATGTCCTCGAACCCTTGCTGAAAAAATGGATCGAAATCGATCCCCGGAGAACACTCGAGACTCTGGATCAACTTCGAAAAGGCAATGGCCCGATGACTCGCGTGCCGTCTGGAAAGCTGTCGTCCTCACTCCTGCGCTCGGATTTGTTAGCCGTGTATGCCGAACGCGATTTCGCAGGCGGCATGGCATTCCTAACCAAATCTGGCTCGGGAATGGATGGAGCCGCAAAACTTTACACCGCCCTCGCCCGAGAGCTGCGCGAAAACCCCGGACCGACACTGGATGCGATGGAGAAGTTAGAAAACAGGCCGGGAATGAAGCCGTTCAGGAATTGGACCAATTATATCGATCAGGAAATGGCACCGACCGTTTGGGATTGGTGTGCAGGCCGGGAACCCAACAATTATGTTCGATCCGTGGCATCAACCGTTCTCATTGCGGTCGCTTCTAATGATCCAGCCCTTGCGGCCGCCCTCTACCTCCGGAATCCCGGCCTCGCGACTGAGTTTCCCAGTTCCGCAATCGCCCATGGTCTGAACATCTATTCGGTCGATGTTGCGAACCGGATTCTCGGGACACTCCCTGACACGCAACGCGAGGACACCATCTCCGCCATGCTTCAATCAAGGAATCTTGATTGGGATGTTTCGGATTGCTTGGCCCTGTATGAGAGATTGGATGTTAGGCATCGCGATATTTCCGCCGCAAAGATGTCGGCGAGATTGGCTGAAGCAGATCCCCATGCCGCAGCCACATGGGCTCTCAATCAGCCCGAGGGGCAAATCCGGAAATCATCAGTCAGCGGTCTAAGCGGCTCATGGGCCGACTCCGATCCAGTCGCAGCGGCTGAATGGGTGAACAGACTTGAATCCGGCGACCTGCGCGATACCGCCTCTTGGAAACTGGCGGACAAGCTCGCGGATCAAGGTGATTTCCTATCCGGCATCCGCCCGAAGCCTCAAGCCACGGCGACGGTGGAGCGCGATCCAGCCCACCCACCGACGGATTTCCGCGGTCGCTCGGAAGTGCTTCCGAAAAGCGAGCAAGCTGCGGTCGAACCCGATGAAATAGAGAGTCCATCGCCCGGATCCAGCAACTATCTATCACTCATCCGGCGGCTTCCCACCTTGGGCAGCAACGACTTTTTCAAACTCGTCCAGCAAGCGGCGGGCGGCGCGACTTTACAGAATGCGATCTTGAGCGAGTGGGCGAAGCGCTATCCGAGGGAAATGTTTGCGACGATCCAAGGGAAGTTCCATTCCAAGGACGATCCTCGTGGAGAATGGGCCAAGCTGGCGGTGGTCCAATGGATGAAACACAATCCCGAGGAAGCAATTCGGGCACTCGATGCCGTCCCAAGGAGCATGGGTCGCGGAGGCTATGATGCCCACCTGACTGCTTAATCATTCGGAAGAATCATTTTTAGGATAGGATCATTTGATTTAGTCTATTTTATCATTCTGTTTGTCGGAGAATGAGTTTGCAGAGCTCAAATGGCTGCGGTGATGGGGCCGGGCAGGATGCCCGGACAACGGTCTGGAGCGTGACGCTCCAGCTACTTTTAATCTGCTAGTGCTGCAGGTGGGTTTGGTCTTTTTTGGAATCGAAGGTTTGAGCTGTTGTTGAGAATTGAAGATAACAGGCGAAATGAATTTCGCGGTCCGTTAGACGTGACGCGTGGATGAGAAGACGAAGAACTCCGCGCCCCGTGGAGCAGAGCTTCCATCCTGACGAGAGCGGCAGCAGAGCTTGCCGCAGTCCGGGGTATTAGCTTTCTTTGAGGGCTTCGAGCTCTTCCCAGCGGGTGTAGAGTCGCGCGACTTTGGCTTTGGCCGCGTCTAACTTTTCCACCATTGCGGGGATCTCGGCGAAGCGTTTTGCTTGGAACTCTGGATCGTGCAGCAACGCTTCGAGCGCCTCGGCTTCTTGCTCGATGGCGAGGATGGCGGTCTCCATGCCTTCGAGTTCGTTCTTCTCACTGAATGTGAGTTTACGGCCTTTTTTCGCAGCAGGTGCGGCGCTGGCGGCTTTGTGGCGGGCTGCGGCATCGCGGGCGGCGGCTTGGGCTAAGGCCCGTTGGGCGGCCTCGCGGGCTTGGCGTTTTTCCAAATAGTAAGAATAATTTCCGGCTTGCACGGCGATGCCGTCGTCTTCGAAGGCGATGATTTGGTCGCAGATTCTATCGAGGAAATAGCGGTCGTGGGAAACGACGATGACCGAGCCGTCGAACACCGCGAGTGCTTCCTCTAACATCCGTAGCGAGGGCAGATCGAGGTCGTTGGTCGGCTCGTCGAGGACGATGACGTTACCGCCGTTTTTCAAGACCTTGGCCAACATCAGTCGCGCTCGCTCGCCGCCGGATAGAAGATCGACCCGCTCGTTGATCCGCTTGTCGTCGAAGAGGAAACGCCGCAGATAGTTGCGTGCACCGAGCGGCTGGTTGCCGAACATCAGCTTCTCATTGCCATCGGAAATTTCATCTAGCAGCGAGCCGGTGCCGTCGAGCACCATCCGCGTCTGGTCGATGTAGTTCACCTTTACCCGCTTGCCGGTGACGGCGGTGCCTTCAGTCGGCTCGAGCTGGCCGAGGCAGAGCTTGAGCAAGGTGGTTTTGCCCACGCCATTGCGGCCGACTATGCCAGTGCAAGTGCCGGGACGCAGGCTCAATGTGAGATGACGGAACAACCAGCGCGGCGACTTTTCCGTGCCCACATTGACGCCGGCGTCTTCCAGCTCGACGACGATGTTGCCCAAGTCCGGTGGTGGCGGAATGAGCAAATCCATTTCCCGTTCTTCGGGCGGTGCTTCGAGGCCTTCGATCTCATAATACTTGTCCAGCCGGGTGCGCTGCTTGGTGCCCCGCGCTTTCACGCCGGATCTCACCCATTCTAACTCCTCGCGCAAAAACCGCTGCCGCCGCCGCTCGGTCTGGCCGGCGATTTGCTGGCGGATCGCCTTGGACTCGAGGAACGCCGTGTAATTTCCCGGATGCGAAAACGCCCGGCCTTGGTCGATCTCGATGATCCGGGTGGCGATCACGTCGAGGAAGTAGCGATCGTGCGTCACGAAGATCACCGCGCCGGGGAAGCTTTTTAAATACTCCTCGAGCCAGCGGATCGACTCGGCGTCGAGATGGTTCGTCGGCTCGTCTAGCAGCAGCAAATCCGGCTGGCAGGCAAGCGCGCGGCAGAGTGCGACCCGCCGTTTTTCCCCGCCGGAAAGTGGGCCGACCATCGCGTCTAACGGCGGCGTGCCCAGCGCGGTGGACGCCGCCTTGATCCGAGAGTCGAGGTTCCAGCCGTCCGCATGGTCGATGAGATGGAGCAGGTCATTGAGTTCCGCATCGCTGCCCTCGCCATTCTCATAGCGGCGGATCGCCTCGACGATGTCCGCCGCGCCCGAGGCGATGTTTTCCTGCACCGTAAGTTCCGAATCGAGTTCAAACTCTTGCGGCAAGTAGCCCACCCGCAGTGCGCGGCGCAGGGAGATTTCCCCGGAGTCGGCCATTTGCTCGCCGGTTAGAATTTTGAGCAGCGAGGTTTTGCCACAACCGTTGCGGCCGACCATCCCGGCTTTCTCACCGGCGGCGATGGCCAGCGTGACGCCATCCAGCAGCGTTTGATAACCGTAGGTCAGGCGAATTTCGTTGGCGGAGAGGAGAGCGGACATGCAGCGGCGGGGATGTGCCCTATCGCGGGCGAGACGTCCACCCCGGATTGAATTTCGGGAAATCACTTCCCGCTTGGAATTTCCGGCGTTCCGCTGTTGCTTCGCGGCGAGACGATGCGCTGCTTTTATTCACAAGAACTGGAACTGGATTTACCGACGGGACATCCGTTCCCGATGGACAAATTCCGCGTCTCCAAGGACATGCTGCTCGACGGCGGTATCCTCCGGCCAGAGGAAATCATCGAGGTCCGCGCGGCGGATGTCCACCTGCTCCAACGCGTCCATGAGATGGACTACATCCAGAAAATTGAAAGCGGCTTGCTCGGGCGGAAAGAGCAGCTTCTGCTAGGATTGCCGGTCACTCCGAAGCTCTATCAGCGCAGCGTCACCGAGGTGGAAGCCACTCGCCTCGCCTGCCACGCGGCGCTGGCCGAGGGCGTCGGAGTCTGTCTGGCAGGCGGCACTCACCATGCGTTCCGCGAGCACGGCGAGGGGTATTGTGTGTTCAACGATGTCGCCATCGCCATCCGCGACTTGCAAGACAAGCAGCCTAACATCAAGATCATGGTCGTCGATACCGACGCCCACCAAGGCAATGGCACCGCCGCGCTGCTCGGCGACGACCCTCGCGTTTTCACCTACTCGATCCACGTCGGGAAAAACTATCCGACGAAGAAAGTCGTCGGCACGCTCGACATCGAGACGGTGCGCTACGTCGAGGGTGAGATGTATTTGAAGCAACTCTTCAGCAGCCTGGCGGGTGCGTTAGACGCCTTCGCGCCGGATCTGGTGATCTGGATTTCCGGCGCGGACAACCACCGCAACGACCGTTTCGGCCAAATGCAGCTTTCCCTCAAGGACATCCAGCGGCGCGACGAGGTGTTGTTAGGAGCCTTCATCAAGAACCGGATCCCGGTGGCCGTGCTCTACGGCGGCGGCTACAACCGCCAGCCCGAATTCACCGCGAAGCTTCACCGCAACACCATCGCCACCGCCAAGAAACTCGCCAGCGAGTTCCGCGGGCTGTAAGTGTCTTTTGATTTCACCGCGCTCATCG
>JAYTEI010000464.1:0-2240 GCA_043735445.1 Akkermansiaceae bacterium
TCCTTGAGCTTGCGGATGATGGTCTTGAGACTGCTCATGTCCGGGCGGTCCTGATCCACCGGGATGGCGTTCCATTGTGGATAGAGCCATTTGAAAAAGCCAACGAACAGGGTTTTCCGGGCGAGGAACACCATCTCGGTCTGGTAGAGATTTCCGATGAGCGGAGGATCGAGGAAGCTCTGGTGATTCGAGGCAACGAGGACCGGTCCCTCGGTGATGAGATTTTCACGGCCAATAATTTTCAGGCCGAAAAGCGTGCGGAAGGCCGCGCCGAATGCCATCCAGCCCAGCCAATAGACCCAGCGCATGGTGGTGTTAGGTTTCAAAACGCGGGCAGACCTTGCTGTTTGAGAATCTCGATCGCGGCATCGACCCCGCTCTCGATGGTGTGATGCGAGGTGTCGAGAACCACGGCCCCGTCGGCGACGATCAAGGGAGCGTGGGCACGCTCGCTGTCGGCGGCGTCGCGCTTGGAAACGGAATCGACTTCGCCGACATGCGTGCGGCGGGCGGAGCGGACTTCCTCGTCGGCATCGACATAGATTTTAAACGGCGTGTCCGGGAAAACCACCGAGCCGATGTCGCGGCCTTCCATGATGATGCTGGTGTGGTCGAGGTAGTTGCGCTGGAGATTGACTAACCGGTCACGCACTTCGGGGATGGCGGAAATCGCGGAGACGTTGGCATTGATCGCCTCGCTGCGGAGTTCGTCGGTGGGATCCACCCCATCGATGGTGCAGGTGGAAGTCATCCCGATTTCACCGCAGTGGATGTCGATGCGATCCATCATGGCGACGACCGCCGCCTGATCCGCGGGGTCGATGTTTTCCTGGAGAGCTTTCCAAGTGACGGCGCGATACATGGCACCGGAGTTGATCATCACCAGGCCTAACCGTTTGGCGATTTCGCGGGCGAGGGTGCTTTTGCCGGAGGCGGCTGGACCATCGATGGCGATGGCGAAACGGTGGTTGTTAGCTGGATCGTGGCTCACGCGAGGGAAACGGTTGGCAGGGTGAAGTCAGCGGCGTTGGAGCGCTCGTGACAAATGGCGTCCAGGTGATGGGCAAATCCTGGGTAGGAAGTGTTCACGCAGTCGGTGTTCGTGATGACGGTTTCCCCCTCTGCAAACAGCCCGGCGATGGCGAAGGCCATGGCGATGCGGTGGTCGCCGAAACTGTCGATGACCGCGCCGTGGAGCGGCTTGCCGCCCTCGATTTCCATGCCGTCTTCGAATTCTTCGACTTCGGCTCCCATGGCGCGGAGGCCGTTGACCACGGTGGTGATGCGGTCGGTTTCCTTGACGCGCAGCTCCTTGGCATTGCGGATGATGGTGCGGCCCTGCGCCAACGCGGCGGCGACGGCGATGACGGGGATTTCATCTATGAGGTTTGCGATTTCCCCGATAAAGATCGTGGTGCCTGTTAGCGCTGCGCCGTGAATCTCGATGTTGCCGATTGGCTCGCCCGTGGAATTGTGGACGATCTCGGACATGTGGGCACCCATCCGGCTGAGCACCTTGAGGATCGCGGTGCGGGTCGGATTGAGGCCGACGTCAGTGATGAGCAATCGCGAGCCGGGAAGCGCGGCCGCGGCGACGAGCCAGAAGGCGGCGCTGGAAATGTCGCCGGGGACGGTGAAATCGCAGGCCACCGGGATTTGCCCGCCGTCGATGGAAATCACGTTGCCCTCGCTGCGTGTAATAACGCCGAACGATGCCAGCATGCGCTCGGTGTGGTCACGAGTTTCGGCGGGCTGGGTGACGGTGGTGGTTCCTTCCGCGAACATGCCTGCTAGAAGCACCGCGCTTTTTACCTGGGCGCTGGCGACCGGCATTTCGTAACGGATCGGACTCAGTTTGGCGGCGTGGATGAAGAGGGGAGCGCAGCCGGGCTTTTCGCCCCGGGTCTCGATGTTGGCACCCATTTGCCCGAGCGGGATGGTGATCCGGCCCATCGGGCGCGAGGAAAGGGAGGCGTCGCCGAAGAGTTCGGTGGCGAAATCCTGACCCGCCAGCAGACCTGCGAGAAGGCGCATTCCGGTGCCGGCGTTGCCGCAGTCGATGGCCGCGGCGGGGGCAGTTAGCGCCATCGACCGGCCGTGGATGCGGAGATTGATGGGGCCGTAGCCGGTCAACTCGTCGAGCACCTCATGGGTTGCTCCGAGCGCTTGCATGGCGTTAAGGGTATTCACGCAATCCTCGCTGGGGAGGAAATTGCGGATGGTGCAGGTGCCGTTGGAAA
>JAYTEI010000465.1:0-10865 GCA_043735445.1 Akkermansiaceae bacterium
GGAAAGCCTCTTTCTTTAAACCAGAATAGATATACCTCCGGCAAATCCATAATAGGAACTCCGGCAGGCGGATAAGCCTTAATTCCAAATTTCCCGAATGGGATCCGCGTCTTGCCGATCTCGATGAGGAGGTTGCGGAAATCCTCGCGATCAATCTCGGGGATGTCGGCCACGGGCGTCAGTTAGTTCTGTGCTGTCGGCGTCACTTCCGGCTTCGGGCTATTGGTCTTGAGTGCACCTTCGGTCTGGCCTTTGAACCAAGTATCATACTCGGCCTTGGGCACGATTTCCATAGAACCCACCATGTTGCCATGGCCTTCGCCGCAGAGCTGGGCGCAGACGACATAGGTTTCCAAAGTCTTTACTGGAGTGAACCACATCGGGATTTCGCGGCCGGGGATCGCGTCCTGTTGGATCCGCATCGGCACCGGGCAGAAGTTATGGATGACGTCCTTGGTACCGATGTTGAGAACCGCAGGTTGATCAACGGGCAGTTTAAGAATCGGGCTGGTGAAATCATCCAGCGCGTTTGGATCAGTATAGTCGATGCCCAGATCGTTGGTGCTAGAAATGAGATTGGGATCGATACGACCAAACTTTTTGTCGGCACCGGGATAATGATAAGTCCAGCCGAACTGCCAGCCGACGACGCGGACGCGATTGGGATCCAAGTTTTGGACACTCTTCCAACTATCAACGCGCTCGGCCCAGAGTGGGAAAGCAAAACCCAGAAGCAACACCGCTTCCACGATCATAACACCGACTTCCAAGTGACTGGATAGATGGCTCTTCACACCTTCATAAGATGCCTTCGGGTGGTTCTTATGCCAGAACCGGAAGATGCAATAGAAGAAGAACACGGTCCAGCCGACGAACAATGCGATCATGAACCAATGGACGACATCGATCATGTGATCCACTTGTCCACCGTGAGCGGAAAAGTTATCTGGGATACCTAGAAACTTGGAAGGACTCATGAGAAATTAGATGAATGGAGGTGAGTTAAATACATCAACGAGCTGGCTCGCTAGGAACGTAGTCGTCGGAAAGTGTGGGATCGAAGTTTGCCTTTTCGCGGCGCACCATGCAGACCATAAAGAAACCGACTCCAGCGAGCATGGCGAGCACCACTCCTAATAAAAAGAAGATCGACCACCCAGCGGCATCTCCGCCGCCGACGATCATTGTGTCGCGACAAGTGGCACAAGCGAGAATCGGGATCATGAAGGTCATGGCTGAAGTTATAGATATGGAGTGAAAACGATCAAATATGAATCCGGGTGATCTTGCGGTAGAAATACACACCATACAGCGGCATTAGTAAAACACCGGCCACACCCACAATCCCGAGCGCCGTGACCATCCCAGATTTCTCAGGTGCCAGCACGAATGACCATAAAGCCAAGAACGCGCAGAGCAGCGTGCTGACAGTCACGAAGACGAGGTGGAATCCTTTGAGAGACATCGAAGTGAAGTGGGTGAGAGTGTATCAACGAATGGGCTAAGATTAACGAAGTGAAGGCGAGGCTAACATCTTCGGAGTCTTGGAGTCTGTGCCGTAGAAAAGGTTGTCGTAAATGGGATCCGAGATCGCGAGGGCGGTGAGTCCCGCAAGACTGCACACCATGCACAGACCAGAAGCGAAAAGCCAATACACTGCTTTCTTCTCATGGTTAAGGTGCATAAAGATAAATGCAACCAGAGAAGCTTTGATGGTGGCGATGGTGAGGCCGAGAATACAGTCCCACTTGTCGAAACCATGTGCTCCGACGTCGAACGCCGGGACTGTCGCGATGAGCACTGTAAGAATGGTGCCTCCGAACAAAATGGCCCCAATAAACAAATAGGTTCGAATGGATTTCTTAATAGCTTCTGGAGTATCGGCCATGAGAGTTGGTAAGTAGTGGGTGGTAGAAATGGAACAAAAAGAAACTTACATTAAATAGAGGATCGGGAAGACAAAGATCCAGACAAGGTCCACAAAGTGCCAGAACAAGCCACCGATTTCGACCCGATTGGCAAGCCACTCCGGGTTGGTGAGATACATCTTGCGACCGAAGAAAAGATAGTAGGACAGCACCAGCGCACCGCCGATGACATGCAAGCCGTGGAGACCGGTGATCGTGAAGTAAATGGCGTAGTAAGTATTCCATGCCGGAGTGAATTTCGCGGCGAAGGCAACCTGCTCCCGCGGCAGCGACATCTCAGGAAATGTCTCATCACCGCGAGCTTCGTAGTTTGGACCAAAGAACTCTTCCTTGAGCGAATCCGCCGCAGATAGTTTTGCCCGTCCTTCGTCCTCGGACTTCTTGGCAAAGTCCTTCCAGCCGATCCGATAGAGTTCCTTGTGAGTGGGAACCAAGCGTGGATTGCCGTGCTTATCGACGCCCTTCTTCTTGAGAAGTTCGGCTTTCAGCTTGGCGACTTCACCCTGATGCCATTCCCAAGCTTCCTTGACGAACTTGTTGTTCTTCATCAGCCATGAGTTCTCAATCGCTACTTCGGGATCAATCCCTTTGACCGCCGCTTTCATGACGAGATATTGGAAGTCGATTGCGTCGATGTGATGGAATCCCATCGGGCTTTCGAGCAGTTTGCCTTCCACCACGGTGTCATCACGGAGGCGGGACGAGCCATCTGCTTCCTTGATGTCGCGCGGGTGGAAGTCGAACTTGGCCGGCGGGCTGACATCGAAGGTGACTGCAGAAACTTCCGTTAGCAACTTGGGAGCTAATGCTTTGTCATCGATATTCACCTTCTCGGAGATTTGCCAATCGCGCTTGTCCGGGAAAGTGGCGTGGGCTTTCACCCATTCCTGCCGGAGAGCTGCCGTGCGGTAGCCAGCATTGTGACTGGCTGCTGCGAGGCGAGTTTTCTCAACCCGGTTAAGAAGTTCAATAGATAGCGCCTCACCCGTTTTTGCGATCACTGTGGCCGGTTTACCCTCCTCCACAATCGCTGTCACATCGGCAGCGAGAACCACTTTCGAGTGCCGATGCTCTGCTTGAGTGAGCAACTCCTCGACCCATGGCTTATGGAAGCGGCGAGTATTAAAAGTAAGCTTCGAAGTATCCACATAAATAAGGTTCTCCTCGATTTGTTTGCCATGGTGATCGAGCACCGGAGTTTCCCCGTCCTTCTCAACACCGAGGTGACCTTCGACGATTGAATAATCCTGAAGTCTAACTGCTTGGTGATGGAACTTCACATTATACTCCACGCCTTTGAGGACCATGAAGATCAAGGCGCAGAACACCGTGATGCCCATGAAGATTTGGAACTTCCGCCAATCGCGCATTTTCAACGAGGCCCAGGCAAACACCACCGTGACCGATGAACCGATGAGGACGAAAGTATTAATTAATCCAGGCAGCACCGGCAGCGTCCGCTCGGGCCATGGATAGTCTGCGCCGAGGCGGAGGAATACATAAGCTGAGAAGAAGCCGCCGAAGAGCATAACTTCGGATGCTAGGAACAACCAAATTGCAATCTTCGCATTGAAGAGGCCGGTGTCCTTGCGGGGAGTGACGACGTAGGGAATTTCCATTGGAGAAAAGAAAGGCGTGTGAGGTGATGGAACTTAATGTTTCTCAGCCAGCTTGTCCGCAGCTTCGTGATGCTTTGGCTCGACCCACTGGGGAAGGAAATCCGCGTCACAATCCGGACGGCTGTATTCATACGGACCGCGGAAGGTCACAGGATCTTTGAGGAAATTGCCATGACCCGGAGGTGTCGGAGTCGCCCATTCAAGCGTAGTGGCATCCCACGGATTGTCGCTGGTGACCTTCTTGCCAAATTTCCACGAAGTGAACAAATTGATGATGAAGAAGATTTGGAAGAACGCCATGGTCCAAGCTCCCCACGACATCATGATGTTCATATCGATGTGCTGCACCACGGTGTTGCCAAAGATGTTCACACTGTCTGCGGCTTTCGAGAGATAAGCATCGCCGCCATTATACCAACGGCGGTGGAAGCCGGCCATTCCTTGCACCAGCATCGGGAAGAAGATCAAGTTCATGCAGATCAAGCTGGGCCAGAAATGCAGATGGTTGAGTGTCTTACTCATGAAGCGACCGGTTATTTTCGGATACCAATGAAGTACTCCCGCGAAGAAGCCGAAGAGAATCCCAGGCGCCACCACATAGTGGAAATGGCCGATCACATAATAAGTATCGTGCAAGTGGAGGTCAGCCAAGTTGAACGCTAGCGGCAGCCCGGTTAGGCCACCGATGCCGAACATCGGGATGAACGCGCAAGCCCACATCATCGGCGGGGTGAAACGGATCGAACCGCCCCACAGCGAGATCAGCATGGCGGTGATGATCACTACGGAAGGCACGGAGATGAGCACCGTGGTGGTTTGAAAGAAGGTGGAAACCGCAGCTCCCATGCCGGTCATATACATGTGGTGAGCCCAGACAACGAACGAAAGGAAACCGAGAACTAATACAGAATAGACCATCGACTTATAACCCCACAACGGCTTGCGAGTATTGACTGGAATGATTTCTGCCACACAGGCAAAGGCGGGTAACAGAAGCACATAAACTTCGGGATGGCCGAGGAACCAGAACAAGTGTTGGAACAGCAGCGGCGAGCCACCACCGGACAGATCGGCGAGACCTTCACTCTTGGTGAACAGCCCGGAAGGCATGAAGAACGAGGAGTGGCCGACGCGGTCCATCAACTGCATGATGCCAGCAGCCTCAAGCGGCGGGAAGGCGAGCAGCAGCAGGAAACCAGTGACTAACATCGACCAGACGAAGAACGGCATCCGCATCCAGGTCATGCCGCGGACGCGGAGGTTAATGATGGTGGTGATGAAATTGACTGAACCGAGCAGCGATGAAGTGATTAAACAAACCAGTCCGATCAACCACTGAGTCTGGCCGGCTAACCATTGATTGACGATTTGACCGTCGGCGAATCCGGCGAGCGGCGAGTAGTTCGTCCAGCCGGATTTGGCAGAGCCGGATTCCATAAAAAATGAGCCAACCATAATCAGACCACCGACCAGATAGACCCAGTAGCTGGCCATATTCAGGCGAGGAAATGCCATATCTGGCGCGCCGATCTGCAGTGGCGTCACATAGTTTCCGAACGCCCCAAACCCAAGCGGCACGATGCCAAGGAAAACCATGATGGTGCCGTGCATGGCACCGAACATGTTGTAGGTTTCGCCCGTTACCTTACCATCTTGTAACCAGCGGGCTTTCCACCCATCGGTGAATACCCAGCTCATCCACTCTGGCAGCGGTTGATGCGGATAGGCAATGCTCCAACGCATCACCATCATCAAATAGAAACCGAAGGCGAGGAAGCACATCGCCGTGATTCCATATTGAAGACCGATCATCTTATGGTCGGTGGAAAACACCCATTTCCGGAGGAATCCCGGATCGTAATGGTGTTCATCTTGGTGGGCGTCGTGCCCGTGATCTGTTGTAGCGTGAGAGCTCATAATTCCGTCGTGCGGCGTGGGTGAATCGTAGGGAAAAGGTAAATCAAAGAAACCAAGGTCAGGGAGCTTTCGCCGGGGCCAAGGTGATGGGGTCCAGCAGTGTTTTTGGGTCGAGCTTTTCTCCAGGCAAGTCCTTGAGGTGATCGGCGGTAAGTTCAGCCCCGGTGACGGACCTGCCGACATTTTTGCGCTTCGCGGAAATTTCTAACGCGGCTTTTGCCATATCTATCGTGACCACATCGCCCTTGGAGTTGCCAAAGCTATTGCGGACATAAGTCATGATTCCGGCCAGATCTTCAGCTCCCATGCCGATGCCCTGGGGCGGCATCACGCCATAAGTTTTACCATCATCGACCGGGCCTTCGAGACCATTGAGAATGATCATCGCAAAGCGCTCGGTCTCGCCGTTAGGCCAAGGCGTGCCGACCAACGACGGGAAGGTCGAGCCGTTACCCTTGGCATCGGAACCATGGCAGCCATTGCACTTCGCAGTATAGATTTTCGCGCCCTTTGCCATATACGCGGCGAGCGCTTCTTTAGGCACCGGACCGGTATCTTCCGCGCCGCCCGGGGGCTTGCGGACATAGCCCTCGCGGAAGGTGGCTCCATAGGCAAACAACTCGCCGCCGGTTCCGAGAATACCGCCCGCGACGATTAGCACGATGCCGCAAGCGACGAAGGCCCACAGGGAAATCGGTGCGATGCCATTATCGGCGATCCGTTTTTCACGAGCGCAGGCAGCGGCTTCGCGGACCACCCGGCCGTGGGCCTCGGTCACGTTGATCGATTCCTCGAGGTCTGGTTTTTGGTTAGGCAGCGACATGTTGGAAAGTAGTTAAAGAGTCGTTTCGTTAAAGGGGCATCAACCCTTCTTTTTTGGCGGGCCGAAATTCAATGCGGCAGGCACAGCCTGATCCTTCTTGAGCGAGAGCAAATAAGATACCAGCGCTTTCGCATCCGAGTTCGGGACGACTTCAGTGCCCGCAGCCTTATTGATCGATAATGCATCATTCGATGGATTTCCCTTAATCGGGACTTCATCGAACATGAACCGGAACGGTGGGCAAGTGGACTTCCACCGCTGCGGCTCCTGCCGTGGATTGTAGAGATGGGCGAACAACCATTTCGTGGAGTCCTTGCCGACTGCATAGTTAGAATCCACGCGGCGACCGAGGTTTGAAAGATCCGGTCCCATCCGGGAAACCCCGATTTGGGCAAACTTTTCACCGAAGAAATCATAAGCATTTGTTTCGCGGCGAGTATCACCCCGATCTGGATCGGCTTTCAGTCCAGCGAGGTCCACATGATAGAGATCATTGCCAGCATAAGTCGGGCGCACTAACTGGGTATGGCATAGATAGCAGCCGTTTTCCGCATAGACCAAAGCGCCGTCGGCAATCCGGCCAGTGCGCTTGGGGAAGAAGATGCCGGTCGTGCCATCGGTCGCTTCATTAAGCTGGATGGGTGCCAGATTACGCATCTTAATGAATGGCACGACGATGATCGCCAGCCACGCGATGCCAAAACTGGCGGATAGACCTAGAATGAATGTGCGGAAGCTCATTGGAAAAATTGCTGATATTTGAAATGTTAAATTCAGTGTCCGTGGGCAGCTATATGTCCAGGGCCAGCGTTATCAATATCACCTTCTTCGCCGTGAGGGCTGGCACCGTGACCGTGCTCGGAAACCAGCAAGGTCGGATGCGAACTGCGACGGCCGAGGCGCAACCACATCAAGGTGAGGTGGATGAAAAAGAACACATTGGAGAAAAGGATGAAGCACCATGCAATCGTGGTCGCGACTGCATACGGATAAGCTGTGGCAGCCGCTTGCCATGGATGTTGCCAGTCTTCCTGGCTCTTGCCTTGCTCCAGCCCACCATACAATGCGACTAATGCGACTGCGATAATGCCATAGACGGAGAACAGAAAGTGCATCTTAATCAGGCGGCGGGATAGCCACTCACGGCGAGTGACCCGCGGCACGATGAAGTAAACTGCGCCGAACATCACAAAGCTAAAGAATCCATAGAGCGCAAGAATTTCAAAACCATAACCGGACATCGAAAACTGAGTGAGCGGCAGGGTGGAATTCGGGAGATTCAATACCACTGCTGCGAAGGCGAGGACTAACAAGCCGACGATACCGGCAGTGGTGAAACGCAGCGAAGGACTGCTGGCCATCGTCTCAGGCGCGCCGAGCATTGTGCGGAGCAGATTAATCGCAGCAGCGATGGATGGCACGAATAACAAGGCGGTGGCCGCAGCACCCACGTATGGAAGGAAATAGGGAATGGGTGCGCCGGTGAGCTTTTGCATCCCTGCCCATGGGGCGATGACCGCAAGCGACCAGAACCCGAGTTTAGCCAATGAATAACTATGCACTGAACGACCCGTGACTTTCGGAGCGAGATAATAAGCAGTGCCCAACGCGACCGGAGTGAAGAATAGGAAGATCAACGCGGACTTATACCAAGCATTGATTCCCGCAGCCATCACCGGGTGACCCGGCAGGCAGTTAAGCAGCGTGTTCGCAGTGATAAAAATCCATGGAAACCAAACCACCGCGCCGAGCAGATACCATTGTGAGATATAGACATGGCCCGCCGGGCGGACGCGGAACTGAATGAACGACCAGATCACGATTGCGAAATAACTAAATAGCAAGACCGGCCAAGTGAAGGCGGGAAACTCCATCCACGGCATCCCCGTGCTGTTGCCTGAGAGGATTCCCAAGATTCCCAAACTCACGCCGAGATTCCAGATATGGCCGGCGGTTAGAATGAGTCCGGCAGCCGTGCATTCCTTGCGGGAGAGCCGGGCGGTCATCCAGATAATTACGGCGAATGCAGCTTGGAATCCCCAACCATAAATGAAGGCATTGATATGGGCGGGGAAAATTCTGCCATAGGTGAGCCACGAGCAACCCGCAAGGAAGTTAGGACTATGAACCTTGGCCGATGCAATAATTCCGAGGATGATAGAAACCGCGAGCCACGCGGCACCGCTGGTCATAAAAAACATCACCGGGTGACGCAGCGAACGATCAATCCCCGCGCGTAGCAAGGCGTCTTGATCTGTGGTGGTTGGGATGGCAGATGACATCGGCTTTAATAAAGTGGGAAAGAGAAATTATGGCTTGGTGAGTTCCGCGGCAGTGACTTGCGGTTTCCCCACTTCACTGCGGAGCGCGGCGACTTGCGCGGGTTTTACGGCAGATGCTTTATTGCCAAAACTATTGCGCACATAAGTCAGCACACCGGCGATTTGCTCGTCGGTCTGGAAGCTGAGCGCGGCCATCCCACCCGGCATGTTATACTCTTTTCCGGCCACTGTGATCGGACCGACTAACCCGCGCAGTTGAATACGGACGAGATTGGAAATCGGCCCCTTCACCCACTCGGAACCGGCCAGCGGCGGGGCGATCGGTCCACCCTCACCATTCTGGCCGTGGCACGCGCCGCAGAGCAAATATGCCGCCTTACCAATTTCCATAACTGCCGGATCTAGCGGTTCGTCAGCAGTGGCTGGAGCCGCGTCGATTGCTTTAGTATCCACAGCGGGAGCGGCGGCTAATTTCTTAGCAGTCTCAGATCCGGGGACGATTTGCGCGGGCACTTCCATGGCCACCGGCTTGGAGGCAGCAAGTTGTTTACTCATCACTCCGATGGCGGACTCGATGGCATCAGGAGAAATGTTAGCTGCCTGCGCGGCATCGATTTTCGCCTTGGTGACATTGCGGGGTTTCGCGGCCGCATCCTCAAGCGTCGTCGGCTCGGAGCGGGCAAATAACCAGATCACCGCGAGCAGCACGGCGAAGATAAAGAAAGTGCCGAGCGCCCACCAGAATGTGGTGAAACGGATGATCGGATTGTCGCGGGATAGGTCCATGGGCAGAAAAGAAAATCAGTTGGAAGCGTTCGCGGATTCGAGAATGCGGGGGTCTCTGTTCGGATAGAGCGAGTGCTGGCCGAGAGCGCGGAGCAGGAAAAACACAAAGGCCGCGCCGAGGGTGATGAAGGCGAAGATGTCACCCCAGAAGGCTCCGGGTATGGAGGGTTGGATAGCGCCGAAGACCGCCGGATTGATATTTCCCAACGACACCCCGCGCTCGGGGATGATGATTAGATAATGATCCAGCGCGTGCATGCACAAGGTGTAAACCGCAACGACGGAGAGCAACTTGGGATTCTTCTTCAGCCATGCTTGAAGTAGGACCACGAAGGGAATGACGAAGTGACCGAAGACTAGGGCAATCATTGCGATGTTCCAGTTGCCGGTATTGCGAATCAGGAAATACTTAGTTTCCTCAGTGATGTTTGCATACCAGATCAGGAAGAACTGCGAGAAGGAGATATAGGCCCAGAACACCGTGAAGGCGAACATCAGCTTACCCATGACGTGGAAATGCTCCGGCCCGGTGACATGCTTGAGGTGGCCTTGGCTTTTCAACCAAGTGCAGACGATCACGCCGACTGCCATCGAGTTCAGCGCGGCACCGGCAAACAGATAAACGCCCCACATGGTGGAGAACCAAGTGTAGTCGAGTCCCATCGCGAAATCGAAGCCGGTGAAGGTGATGGTCAGCGCGAAGATGATCAGCGGATAGTTCGAGTGATAGCGGGCTTTGAGCAAACGCCAGGTGCCGGGATTCGGGTCGGTGTCCTGATCGGTCGAGAGTTTCCGCAAGCCGATGATGACGGCGCTGAAGACGATGGCATAAAAGGCCACCCGCCCATACCAGAAAGTCCGGTTCATGAACCAATACTTATTAAACAGCAAATGGTCGTGGTGATGGAGATATTCCTTCACATCGCCCGGAGCCGCGCGGTGAATGTTCATCCACTCATAAAGGTAGTGCTGGACATGAGGAGTCAGCAGCGGAATCGCAAACAAGAACATCCATGGAAACGTCGAGCCAATGTTCTCAAACACCCGGCGCACTGAGGTTCCCCAACTGGCGTTAGAGACATTGTGAAGAAGCACCCAGAACACTCCACCAATCGAGAGAGTTAGGTAAAAGTAAAACGCGAACAACCAAGAGTATGCATAAGTTCCCTGAGTTTTCTCCGAGCTGAAATAGAGCAGATACAAACTGATGACGGAGCCGATAACGGCCACGCCTAAGGCGATGCTTTTCGCTTTCGATACCTTGGAGGTGTCGAGATGATCGCCGTTGATCGCGATGTCTGCGGAGGTGACGTGGTGGTGGGCCATTGGAAATCAGGAAAAAGTTATGGAGCCTTGGTGGCTGCCGCTTTGGCAGTTTGCAGGGTGCGAACGTAAGCAATAATCGCCCAGCGATCATTGACCGGAATGTTATATCCGTAAGCACCCATCATGCCCTTGCCATTGGTGATGGTTTCAAACATCCGACCATCGGGATAAGTCGCCGACTTGA
>JAYTEI010000466.1:0-2238 GCA_043735445.1 Akkermansiaceae bacterium
CGCACCTTGAGTCGGTCGGTGGCAAAAATCACGATCCCGCCAATGTCGGTCGGCTCGCCCCAGCCTTGGATGCCATAGCGCACCAGGATCTTGCGAAGATCGAGCATCAGCCTTTCGTGCGTTTCACCTCGCGGGTCAAACCAGGATGCTCCTTCCCAGCAAGCGGTGTGGTGGCGGGCCAATTGGATCGCCTCGTCGAGAGTCAGGCGCTTGTTCCTTGGCATCACTTTCCACGGCGACCTGGTCAGGACTTCTCTGCCGAATTCGCGTTTCAGCGAATCCAACACCTTGCTGTCCCGCGCTGGCCTCGCCGAAAGTCTAACTGCATCCCGGAAACTGACGGGCACCCAGCTCATCGACGCCATCCACGAGGACTTGAACAAACTGGAGCACACCCTTGAAGCCACCTTGTAACCCGCGATTCATATTGAAAACATCCAGCCAATGACCTCCCTTCACTCCGCCATTTCCAAAGAAAAAACCGGACTTTGCTCATCGCCGAGGTTTATCCCAGCAACTCACGGCCGCACTATCTCACGAGAGAGGGCCCGGAAACCGGCGTTTACGTCCGACTCGGCTCCACCAACCGTCAGGCCGACCGCGAACTCATCGCCGAGCTCCGCCGCTCGGTTGAGGGCATTGCATTCGATGAAATGCCCATGCCGGCGCTGTCGGCCGACGACCTTGATTTGAAGGCGGCCCAAGACTTGTTCGGTGATCGCCGGAAGCTGGACGAGGAGTCGATGATCACGCTCCGAATGCTGCGCAAGGAACAGGGAAGGCTCGTTCCCACCAAAGGGGCCATCCTGCTTTTCGGGAAAGATCGCATCAGCCACTTCCCGGATGCGTGGGTCCAGTGCGGCCGCTTCATCGGCAAGGACAAATCCGATATCTTTGACCATATCGACATCAACGAACCCCTGCCCAAGGCGGTCGATGAAATCATGCTCTTTCTGAAGAAGCACGCCATGCGCGGTGCCGATTTTTCGGAAATCCGGCGCAAAGACGTCTGGAGTATCCCGCTCACCATCCTGCGCGAACTCGTTATCAACGCGCTGGTCCACACCGATTACTCCCAGCGTGCTTCACCCGTCCGCATCGCCTTGCGCCTTCGCTTCATTGTCCCGCTGCACGAACCCATCCCGCTGAAAACCCGAACAACGGCAAAGTCACGACCCGAGTCGGGGCCAGAGTCAGGGACCCAAGTTGAGGCCCAGTCAGGGGCCCAGTCGGAAGTGATCCTTTTTGAAGTGAATAAAGCTCCTCAATCCGCCAATGATCTGACTGCCGCCTTGGGTTTGAGCAGCAAAACCGGCGCGTTCAAACGAGCCATCAAGATTCTGATGGATCAGGGACTCATCGAATACACCCTTCCGGAAAACCCCCAAAGCCGCCTCCAAAAATACCGCATCACCTCCAAAGGCCGCGCTCTTCTCTGAAAACCGCCATGCATCTCCCCTTCCTCCGATTGAAACAGGAATCGATCCTGTACCTTCGAAGAAATGACGGGACCCGCCGTGTTGAACACCACTACGCCTGACGACGAGTTGATCGCCCCCATGCCACACTCCGCGAATATCACCTCGAGCCGTTACAGGGCGCGCACCTTCTACCTGGAAGTTCAGACATCATTTTCCGAGCCGCCTACGAAAAATCAAGGATCCGGCGCAACCGGATCAAGATGTCTGAGGTTGAGTGGATAGATTCACCGGCGGCAAGCTCAAAGTTGCAGGTCTCACTGTGCCCAATTCGGGTGATGGCGGTTTTGAATCGAGCGGAGTGAAATTCGACTTCCTCCCCCCCAAAAAAAGCGGGCGCGGACCGTTTCCGATCCGCGCCCGTTTACACATTTTCCCCCCAAAAGTCCCGGTTGGCTTTGCGGGCGTGGCATCGTCTTCCCCCCGGAGTTCGATGTGGCCTGGTGCAAAGTTGCGCGGGACAGGATATGTCCGGTAGGTTTTCAGTTCACTTTCGTGTGCTGTCGCCTACCGTCGGTTATCTATGTAACCAGAAATTACGGGTATGGAAGCTAAATCTCCAGATTTTTTTGAACGTTTGGCAGCGGGCATGAAATTGAAGCAGGGATTTCTAAAAATCTGAGTTAAGGCAGGCCGATCCACGCGAGAAATTCCTGGTTTCCATCCATGCCGGTGATGGGGGAGGGGACGATGCCGCGCCATTCGCAGGAGTGCTCAATGGTGACGAAAAGGCGGATTTTTTCGATGGCTTGCTGGTGGA
>JAYTEI010000467.1:0-10844 GCA_043735445.1 Akkermansiaceae bacterium
CAAGCAGCCGAGTGGAAGTGATCGAGCAAATGGTGATCGAAGGGATTTCCGCCTGGTGCCCCGAGCCGGCGATTTCCGTATCGCCGGATACCACAGCTACGGTGGAGTCGGCGAGCCATACTTTTCTGATCCTGCGCGAAGAGAAGTGGTCGCTTCAGGACTTCCTTCCGACCGCCAAGGAAGTTATCGAAATCTATCCTAGCCGTCGGGAAATGAGGTTGCTGAGTGGGGGCCGCCTCGCGCGAGTCGGGGTGTTTGCCATTGCAGTGCTCTTCATCGCCTACTTCGGATTGGGTGTGATCGACTTGGTTCGTCGTCCTGAATGGGCGTTCGATCCCGTGCAAGCTCAAGCGGTACAAGGAAGGCTGGCCAAGCTCACGATCGAACGCCAAAAAGCCGATCACTGGAATAACCTGCTAGATGACCGCTCCAAGGCGTGGGCCAGCATGGAATCGCTCTCCCGGATGTTTCCTGAAAAAGGCGGAATGTTAGTAAAAACTTACACTCATTCAGCCAAACCCGATAGCACTCCGGGCAAGGCCAAAGTTGGCTTTATTAAGGAATGGAAGATCACTGGCTTTGCCCGCGACGAGGCTCTTGAATACTTGAATACAATTAGCACGCGGGAAGGAATCTCGGCCCACTTCAGCGAAATCGCCCTCATTACGGGTAACAGTGCTTACAACCCCGCCACAGGCAACCGCGATCTAGTCGTCAACGTCCGCACCCAGGAAAACGGCAGTTACAAGTCCGTGCCGCCAGAGGATGCCAGCGACTCCGATGAGTCCACTTATCCCTTCACCTTCGATCTAACCATTACCCAACGCTTCGATGCCGCTGATCCACTCGCGATCAACGTGGCCAAAGCACCCTGAGCCATGCATCTCTATCGACAGCCCATTGCCTTGTTTGGAATCGTCATGCCAATCGTTATCGCAGCGATCGTGGTAGGGATTTGTTTCCTGCTTAAATCGAATATGACCGACTCCTTTGAAAATAAACAAACGAAGTATAAAGCGTCTGAAATGGCCCGCCTTGCGGGTCTTGAAATTGAAACTCAAGTCAGCCGCCAGCGCCCGCATATCGAACATTGGAATGCGCTGCTCGCGCAAGAAACTGCCAGTGCGGTGACCATCAATCTTAAGGAAATTTCAGAAGGGCTTCCACCGAAGGAGATTCAGAAGACCGCATCCGAGCGTATGCCGAGTAAAGGCGGATTCGGCATTATTTCAGCCCAAGCATCCTCTCAAGTTCGCATTGCATTCCGCGGAACCTTCCGCACCATGCAGCGTGCCTTTCTTGAGTTAGAAACCCGCATGCCGCAACTCCAACTTCAAGAACTGCGGATCGATCCTAGCACTTCACAATCCTCGCTTTTAAACTTCCAAGTCACCTACACCGCATGGGAAAACTAACATCCAACTGCGCGGACCTGTCGTCCGTGAACCTTTATCGGCCCTGCCAGCTTGTGTTAGGTTTGGTGCTCGTGTCGTGCGCGTTCGCCCAATCGTCCGCGAATTTTGAGTCCAAAACCATCGCTCCCGCCAGCAGCACTCACCATGAAGTGCAAGCTTCCAAGCCAATTCCAAACGCGGTTGCGGCTCCAGCGAGCACAACTGCTTCTCGTAATATCAGTGACGCCGAGCTGAGGCCCTATATCGACTCCGTCGCCACCGTTTTTCTCATCAGGGGGCGGACGCGAGATCCCTTCGGTCAGAACCAAGATCCAGACGCCAAACCGGTGATCAAGGCATCCGCGCCGCTAGCAGTCCGGCGCTCCGCGAGTGCCCAAGTCACTCCATTTGCCGACATTGTGCGCTTGCTCAATGTCACCACTATCTTGCCTGGTGAGAAACGTTTTTTGATAGGATCCCGCTCCTTCAAACTGGGTGATGTGATGCCGCTAAATTTCCGCAACAAACCGATCCATGTTTTAATCACTGAAGTGACTTCGCGGCAAATTTCCTTTCGCAATCAAGATTCAGGTGAAATTGCCGTGCGCAAGCTCGACATGCTGCCGGCAGGAATGATTGCTGGAAGCCATGGAATCTCTGCTCCCGGCATGGTGCCGGACCACTCGAATGCGCCGATTGATCTTGAAGCGGCGGACCCTGTATCATCGAACTCCAAAAATTGATTATTCATTATGAAAGCCTCGACCCGTCTAACCATCACTGCCGTTGTCCTCGCTGTGGGAATGCTTCACGCGCAAACGCCTATCGATCCCTTGATCGAGCCGGTGGCACCTGCGGAAGGGCAAATCCCGGAAATTCCAGCCCCAGGCAATGAGCTACCCCAAGCCACTCCTCCAGTAGAGGAGCCTTCCGATCTGCCGTTGTCCTCTAACATGCCGCCTCACGCAGGATCTGGTTCCCAAGTTATCCCCGTCGCTCCTGGCACGCCGGGAGCCGCAGCCCCATTTGGCCCGCTCGAACATCAGCAGCAGGAAATGCAAAAGTCCGATCAAGGCTTCATCATCAAGGACGCCGCGCTTAATGATATCTTCCAGTTTCTAGCAAAATCCGCGAGTCGCCAGTATTTCCATAACACCAAGATTGCCGGGCCTGACTATCTTGTAACTGGTCACTTGGATGATGGCAATCCGCTCCAACAGATGGAAGAACTCGCCTTTATGTATGGCCTTTCCCTCCACACCAAGGGCAACACCATCTATGCCCTCACTCAGGCGCAACTTAGCCAACTGCCTAGCGCGGAGTTTCATTATCAACTCCGCTATCTTCGCCCCACTGATATCGAACAGATCAAGCAATTGATTATGCCGATGCTCAGCCCCGGCACCGGTATTGTGAACTTCGAGCCGAAGACTAACACTGTAATTATCATCGACTCCGCCCACCGCATTGAGGAAGTCCAAAAACTGCTGCACGGCATCGACAAGGCGAAAGGCCAAATCATCGTGGAAACCAAGATCCTGCGCATCAACACCACCGCTGCCGAACGCACAGGCGTCAATTGGGCAAAATCGCTGGGTAAAGATGGCACCTCGATTGATATAGCAAGAGATCTCAACTCTGTTTTCGGCCTACCGACCACCGGCAAAGGCACGGCCGGGAATCTCGTGCTAAGTCCGCTCCAGCTCACTGGCGTCCTGCGCGCCCTAGCCGACGGCGGCCTTGCCAGCCAAGTTTCCAACCCGACTCTAATCACCGAGGACAACGAACAAGCGACCATCTCGATTATCGACCGGGTCCCGATCATCACTAGCACCACAACCGCCGGCACCTCGACCTCGCCCTCCATTGTCACTGACCAAGTCCGTTACAAAATCGACAGCGGCGACAAAACCATCGATACCGACCCGGACAAACATCGGGAAATCGGCATCTCAATGGTCGTCACCCCGACCCTCCTTCCAGATGGCACCATCCGGATGAAAATGCGCCCGCGATCCGCCCAGATCATCGAAACAGTCGTCGGTGCCAGTGGTAATAAATATCCGCGAGTGACCGAGGCGATGTTAGAATCTCTCGCCCGAGTACCCGATGGCTACTCGCTCGTCGTCGGTGGATTTTATGGCGAAGCGCAAACCAACGAGAAAACCAAAATTCCTCTTCTCGGAGATATTCCAATGCTTAACTTCTTCTTCAAAAGTAAGGAAGCCACCAAGGAGAAAACCAGCCTCGTCTTCGTCGTCACTCCCAAGTCTTACGATCCGACAAGTGGTCGTGCGACTGATGGTGCCAGCAGCCGAATTCACGCTGCTACCTCACTTGATTGTGACTACAACTGGGTGGACCAAGATAATCCAGGCCCGGCCCACGAGCCTAATATGAAGCGGGCCATCCGCAGCTTGCAGCCAGGGCAAGCTCCGTACTACCCACGGGCAGATGAACTCGCACCGCACGAGTCCACCCCAAGGCCATCCACCCAACCTCGTTTCAGCAAGGCTGGAAAACATTGAGATGCCTTTTGGTTAAAAGTTATTGGGAATACAAGAACCCGTCCCCCCCACACCTCTTCCAAATAACTTCTAACTTTTAACTTTTAACTTTTAACCCGATTCCCCATGCAATCCGTCTCCCCATTCCTGGCCGTTCAGGAACCCGCCCACCAACACAAGGGGGGCGACTATTGGGAGCTGGCGGAAGTCTGCCTGCAACGCACGGCGGGAGCGCTTCATGAAGCTCGGGCAGCCACTCCCGCAGAGGTTTCGCAGGCGATTTCGATCGCCCGCGAGTCCCACGTCGAGGAGCATCCGGCGGACTTGCTCGAAGTCCTAGCGAGAGTCCAAGGCCATGGTGAAGAGCACCTGAGCGCCGCCATCCTCGACCTCGGTAACAAGGTCGCTGCCACTCTCACTCCCTACGCGCCGCTGATTCCCTTTGGTGGCAAGTTGATAGCTCCTTCAGCCTTCTATGACTCCTTTGATCACATCCACCGGCTGGCGCGGGTTTTGCTATCGCCGGTGATCTACGCCGAGGATACCGACTCCATCGGCACCGCTTCCGCGAATCCTGTGGCCTCCGCGATTCTAGCAGACGAGATCCGGGCTGTGGTTTTCAAGCGCTTCGGCATCCGTCCTTTTGTCACCGTCGCCCGCCTTGATTACGAGAGCTGGACTTTTCTTTCCCGCAAACACTTCGAACTCTGAACTTGAGACTATAGATTTTAACCACTGATTACACTGATTTGCTGATTGAAGACTAAGGTTTCAAATTCTTCCCCTAGCACAATTTTTATCCCTCTAAAAATCAGTCAATCAGTGAAATCAGTGGTCAACTTCTTATCTTCCTCTTCCCATGATTGAATTTGACGGCATCTCCTTTAATGAACTCATCAGCCGCCGGATCATGGGCGAGCTGGGTGGGCATGATCCCAGCTACTCGGAACTCGCCCAAGACCAAGTGCCTAACCGAGTCACCCGCTACAGTTTTATGGCGGCCATCGCCAGTCTCAATGGGCTGCCGTTTTTCCCGAAAGTCGCTGAGTTCTGTGACGGATCGCTTCATGCCACTTGTGACTCCACCGTGATGACACGGGGCTTCTTCGCCCCGCTGTGCTTGTCCGGCTCAGACAAACTGATTGTTGCGATTGCCAATCCGTGGAGTCCGCTTCCCGAGGAATACTTAGCGCCGCGCTTCCCTCATCTGGAGATTGTCAAAATCGTGACCCTCGCCACCGAGATCAGTCGGGCCATCGAATCCGTCGCCACCAACCAAGGCCCTAGCAGGTCAGAGCTTGAAGCCATCGACGTGGAGGATTTGGATGATGGAATCCATGACTTTGATGTCACCACCGACTATACCGAGCCGATGGCACAACTCATCGCCACCATCATGGCCGATGCCGTTAGGACACGCGCTTCCGATGTCCATTTTAAAGTGGAAAAGGAAGCGTTTTACTATGCATTTCGAGTCGATGGTGACATCGGCAACAAGGTGGAAATCCCGATGAAGTTGAAGGACCGGCTTGACGCCTTCTTGCTCAACCTAATGCGACTGCCGACGGAGATCCGAAATACGACTCCCGGAATTTCCGGGCGTTTTACGATTTCCTATTTCCACCGCCCGATTGATATTCGTTATGAGCGCCACCGCACTTACCGGGGCTATCATGTGACCATGCGTTTGCTCGATAAAAGCAACATCAATGTCACACTCGGCAAGGGCACTTTGGCCTTCGATGACGAGACGATGTTCGCCCTCAACAAGGTGATGAAAATCCCCGCAGGTATCATCGTCATGTCGGGACCGACTGGTTCTGGCAAATCTACCACCCTCAATGCGATCTTGCGCGAACTCAATCGCCCGGAAGTAAACATTCTAACACTGGAAAATCCGGTGGAAGATGAGGTTCCTGGCATCACCCATTGCGACTTGAAGAGTGCCAAGGAATTCAAGCCGATGATCGCATCCTTCATGCGGTCCGATCCAGATATCATTCTGATGGGCGAGGTGCGCGACATCGAATCTGCTGAACTCGCCATCGAAGCCGCCGTCACCGGCCACAAAGTTCTAACCACCATTCACACCGCGCGGGCTTCGCAGATCATCGAGCGGTTCGAACAGCTCGGCCTGGAGCGTTGGAAAATCGCCCAGACTCTCAAAGCAGCGTGCGCCCAGCGTTTGGTTAAACTCCTTTGCCCTTATTGCAAGGAAGCTGCTTCCGGAATTGAGGAACTCGACCGCAAGACCTTCAGTCTCGATGACTCATGGGCGAACACCCCAGTTTTTGTGGCGAAAACCGGTGGCTGCCAAGAATGTCGGAATACCGGCTACAGTGGTCGGACGGCCATTCTGGAAATCATCCCTATCACTCCCAAGATTTCTGACATGCTCTCGAAGGGCGAGATGACTCCTTATGAATTGGAAATGAAAGTCGCCGAGGAAGGCGTCTTGCCCAGTCTCCGCCGCAGCGGGATGAGACTGCTACGCGATGGAAAAACCGACCTTGCCGCTGTTAGCAAGGTCATCGACATGACTTACACCGATGACTAGCGCCACCACCACCACCACCACTGCCAATCTTTCGTCTCCAGCGCCCGTCGCGCCCAAGGGTCTCATGGCGGCATTGAACAAACCGAAAAAGGTCAAAGAGTTCAGCAAGAAGGAACTTGTCGATTTGTTCCGCGGCTTGGGTTCGATGCTGCGTGCACAAATTAACACTGCGGATGCGCTCAAGTACTATAGCCAAGGACTGCCTAACAAGGTGATGGTCGATGCGCTCATTCGCATCCGCGAAGATATCAATACCGGGATGAATGTTCACGAAGCATTCCGCCGCACCGGTCGCTTTAGCGAGACCATCGTCGGCTTGGTGCAGGCTGGCTCAGATGCCGGGCAACTGCACCATGCATTTCAGTCTCTCGCAGCCCGCTTGAAGAGTGAATTATTTTTCCAGAAGCAACTCAAGAAAGCGACTATCACACCGGGAGTTATCATCTGCGTTCTTTCCGGAGCCTTCATCGTTTCCCAAGTGAAAATCGTTCCCCAGGTGGAGTCGATGCTAAATGGTGTTAGCGCGAAGCCAGATGGCATGACTGCTTTATCTTTCAAAGTAAGCCATTTCACCCAAGCCGTGTGGCCGTTTGTCATCATCGGCGTGCTCGCGATCGCCGCCACCATTTTTAAGTCTAACCATGTTCGCAACTTAATCCTTGGATTTTTCATGTCGAAGTGGCGGCTGCTCCGCCTGCTCGTCATGAGCCTGCGCCAAGTGACTTTCCTTTCTACCATCAAGCTGCTTCATTCCAATGGGATCAACCTAGCTAAATCCATCCGGGTCTCTGCCAACAGTGTCCGCAACACGCCATTCTATGAGGAACTGCGCACCGCAGCCGACAAGTATGAACACTCGGGTGTGCCTCTATCAACTGCCTTTGCTAAATACACTTCGGTGGATGCGCAAGTCACCCACATGCTGTCGATCGGCGAGAAATCCGCCTCGCTGGATGCCCAGTTAGAGATGCTTTCGGAGATGTATGAAGAAGACTTGCAGAACCACATGAATACCTTTGCGGCAGCGATCAGCTTCGTCGTTCTGATCATCGCCGTCAGTCTAATCGCGGCGGTCTTCGTGGGAACCTTCCTGCCAATTTTCCTGATGGGACCGAAGATGATGCAAAGTGGAATTTAATTCTTAAACCTAGCCGACAATTTCTTATGCAACTTACCCGCTTCGACCGATGGTTACGTGAGAAATATGTGTATGAAACCCATATCCATACTTTGCGTCCTCCAGAGTCGCTTCCGGCAGGAATCCAGACGCGGGATATCCCCGAAGTTCCGGGAAAGCGCTACAAGCACTTGTTTGTAGCAATTCGCAGCAGCGACGCCGATCAACTGATTTCTCAGTTGAAGGAAAATAGTCAGATGTACACCACCCAGATCGTGGATCGGAAAGATTGGTATGTCCCATTCATCGCCCCGAAAAATAAGTCAGTCACCTGGTGGCTGTTTTCCATGACGATTATTTCCATCTCAGTGCTCTTTGCCTTAGGCTACCTCAAGACTCTTGCTGAAGATCCCGATTTTCGCAATAATTTCATGGACGCTCTGAGACTCTTCAAAGGTTAAGCCTCCTTAATTTCTCGCTTCCCAACACCCCATCATTTGCTTAAACCATCGGCCGTCATGAATACCCCGCGATTATCCCGCCATGCCAATCGGGCATTCACGATCTTGGAAATGACCATCGTTATGATGGTGTTACTCGCTCTCATAAAAATCGGCTTGTTTAGCTCCGCCAAGATGAACGAGTGGAGGCTCGGGCGGGCCTCTTCTGAAACCCTCCGCAGCGTCTATGCCGCCCAGCGGATGCTCCTTGCGGACAATCCCACGATGGCACCCACGGCGATCACCAGTGCGCTCATACTTCCCTACATGGCTAACAACGGGGGCACGCCGCCAGTCGCGTTGCCCACGGTCAAATCACTCACCGGGGCCAACCTCACTATTCTTGTTAACGTTTCTCCCCCCGTCATCAATGCAGGGGGAGGGGTTACCTACGATCCATCCGCTACCCCCCCGAACTACAGAGACTCCCTATGGGATGTTGGGGAATGATGCAGCTTCTAACATTGTTCATTGTCTTCGCGCTTGCGCCGGTGGTCCATGCCGTCGAGTTCAAGCATGTCGGTGACTTTCTGCTGCAAGCTCAATATAAACTCACGGGCCAGCAGATGACGCCCATCCCGACTAAGCGCATTGCTTTCAGCGTGTTCTCCGATGGGGTCCGCATCCGGGTCACCGCAGAAGGTGATGAGGATGCCCGGACCACTTTTGAAATCTATCGGTCCGATGGGATCGGCCGCCAGCGCCAAGGTTCCGGCGCGCTCGAAGTCATTCCGGGCCTCCAAGCGATGAGCCATGTCGGTGGTGTTCTCCGCCACCTGCGGCTGTCCCGCGAGTCCATGACCATCACCACTTTTCCTGGCGTGTCGGACCAAACGATTGTTAGTCATTCCATCGCCGCCGAGTCCAAGTCTGCGGTGGTCCAGTCCGCAGAACCCCCTTTGATCAAACCATGAAACCTCTGCCTGCCCAAAGCCACGCCGACGTCGAGTCAAGCGACCGCGTGATGCAGTCACTGGCCTCGGATCTAGCCACGATCGCAGCCTCCCATTCGTCTTCTAACCGTCGCGCCTCCACCTGCCGAGTGCCTCAGCTTTACCCGTGGCTGCTGGTCGCTAGCACCGCTCTCGCCGCATTGTTTTGCCTAATGTATCTTAATAAGCCATTCATCGGCACCCAGCGGGATGTTAGCCCGCTGGAGCCAACGACTCGCGTGATGGCCAAGACGATTGCAGCAACCTCGCCGCAGCCCGGCCTGATGCCCAGCCACGATCGGCTTCCTGGTGAAAAAAGCCCTCGCGAGACCTCGCGGGATGTTGCCATTCCCGGTCGCGTCACCGCTGCGCCGCTTGCTTTTGAACAAACCAATCTCCGCATCCAACATATTCTAACCGCCGAGGCACCGGGCGGTCATCAGTCTAGGATCAATCTCGACGTCCCTGTCCTCTATCAGAGCCGCAGCCTGCGTTGGACCGCCTCGGAAGTGGCCGAAGCCCGCGCCCTTCTCGCCCGCCTCGCCGACTATCAGGAAAAATCCCTAACGCTGCGCACCGAAGGGGCCGAGCTGCTCGATGCATGGAACCATCTCATCGCCCGCTCTATCCCAGCCGGCGATCTCCGGGCAGACAGTCCGACTCTGCCGGCCAATCAAGAGGACAGCGTGGACGCGCCCCGCCCAGCCGGTCTCGATACTCGGGAATTGATCCAAATCCAACCTTCCGCAAAATGAACGCCCGCCTCGCCACCGCTGCCCTCGCCATCCTCGGTTCGTTGTTCGCCGCTGCGCAAAAAGTCGCCGTCGATGAAAAGCCGGACCCCGTTCTCGATGCGCTTCAGGAGTTCAACACGCGTGACAAGGACAAACCTAACGAAGTCACCGTCGTCTTGGATCCAGTCGGCGAGTCGCCGGTCGCGGTGCCCGTGCCCACTCCACCCACCGAGCCACCGGCTGCCGTCGTCGTGACCGGAAAACCGCCCGCAGGAATCGACCTCGCGCCCGAACTGCCGCCTCCTGATGCGATTGCCGTCGCCCCTGACGAAGCGGCTCCCACGCCCACCAACGGACTCGCCGTTAGAGTGGAGAAACTCCACACCGGCAAGGGTGCCATCGATCCCGGCCAAGTGAAATTGTTCGCGCCCTTTCCCGCGAAGCCGCTCGCCCAGCCGCCCGCCGGCTGGCATCTCGATGCGTCTAGCAGCGCCCCGCCGTTCACCCGCGAGGTGGAGTTGGCTCCCGGCACCACCGTCACCCTGACCATTCGCCCCCATCTGCTAGTTCCCGATGCGGACGGTGCAGGCATCTTCACCATCCCGGAGCCCGGCTATGACAACACGCTCGGCTACGCGCAAACGGCCACCGTCGGAGCCATCCTCTCCCATTCACTTCGCCAGTTAGACGGGGACTCCAAGCAGCTCGGTGCCGCCATCGACCGACTCCAACAACTCCTCGTTTCCCTGCCGAAACCCGAGCCGAAACCTGAACCGCCACTGGAAATCAAGCCTGCTAACTTCCGCAAAAAATGAAACCTACCACCGTTCCCACCCTTTGCGGGGCCGCCTTGGTCGCCATGTCCACTGCGGGCGTTTGCCACTGGTGGTCTGTTAGTCAATTCGTCGCCGCCGTCCACGCGGGCGTTCCTGTCTATTCGCCGCCCCCGTCCGCCACCCCATCCAGCTCGCCCGTTGGGCCGCAGACCGTGCAGCCCAGTCTCGTCGCGCAAGCTCCCAAGACCCCCGAGCCTACTCCCACCACCGACGCCTCCCAGAAAAATTTCTATGAAGCACTGATCTCGAAAATGGAAAGTCTCCAGA
>JAYTEI010000468.1:0-5006 GCA_043735445.1 Akkermansiaceae bacterium
GCTGCATGCGCGGCTGGTCAATCTTCAGGAGTCGGACATGGCGGTGGTCGTCTCGCCGGGGCAGAACGAGATTTCTGAGATGAAGGAAAAGGGCTTCGACATCCTGCCGCACCGCGAGCGGATGGTGAGGGAGGACCTGGAGTTCCGTTTGGTTTTTGTCTGCGCGATGTGGCTACCGGGCCGGCTGAAGCCAGCGCTCCACGCTCTATCTGGACAAGCCGATGCGCGGCAACACGCTGATGCAAACCATCGCCCGCGCCAACCGGGTGTATGGCGAGAAGGTGAACGGCCTGATCGTGGATTACGCGAATGTGTTCTAGGAGCTGGAAAAGGCATTGGCGATCTACGGCTCCGGGCGAGATGCCGGTGAAGGACAAGAAGGAACTGGTGGAGGCGCTGCGGATCTCGCTGGATCAAGTTTTTGAATTTTGCCGGAAACAGAACGTGGATCTGGAGGCGATTCCCGATTCATCCAACAAGCTTTTCATCCCGGCGGTGAATCAACTACTGCGGACGGACGAGGTGACGCGGCTTTACAAGGCGGTGATGCCGGACCCGGTGATTCCATTGTTAGCACAGAGGGCGCAGGTCATCGCCGAGCTGGCGAAAGCGGTGCGCGCCGACAAGGACCCGGTGAACATCACGGAAGTGATGGCCGCGATTTCGGGCGTGCTCGATGGCGCGATCGTCGCCGAGCCGCACATCAAACCGGGAGCGCCGGCGAAGACGATCGACCTGAGCAAGATCGACTTCGAGGTGCTGATGCGGAGGTTCGAGAAGACTCCGAACAAGAACATCGAAGCGCAGCAACTGCGGGCCTTGAGCGAGCGGAAGCTGGACAATCTGATCCGCCTGAACGCAAGCCGCTACGATTTCCTCGACCGGTTCCAGAAGATGATAGAAGCGTATAACAGCGGCGCGCTGAGCATCGAAGAGTTATATGTGGAGTTGGCGACCTTCACCAAGGATCTCAACGACGAGGAACAGCGCCATTTGCGCGAGCAGATCAGCGAGGAAGAGCTGGCGGTTTTTGATATTCTAACACGGCCCGGTCCTGATCTGACGCCGGTGGAGACGGAGGCGATCAAGAAGGTGTGCAAGGATCTGCTGGCGAAGTTGAAGACGGAAAAGCTGGTGCTCGCCTGGCGAACCAAGCGGACGACGCGCGCGGCGGTGCGGATAGAGATCGAGAAGATGCTGGATTCTGGATTGCCGGAGAAATACACGACCGAGCTATTCGAGCAGAAGTGCGGAGTGCTTTTCCAGCATGTGCTGGAGAAGTATCCGGATCAGGGTGCGTCGGTTTATTCGGAAGCGGGGTGAGGGACTCGCGGCGAGACGCCACAGCCACTTTTGGCGGGGCGGTTTTCCAGCAGGTGCTGGAGACGTATCAGGAGAGCGGGGAGAGTGTGTATGAGGTGGCGGGGTAGGGAACATCGAACATCGAACGCCCAACATTGAACATCGAAGTGGAAGATGCGTGGGGCGGGATGAAGACGGGCGGGATGAATTTGCCTGACGGCCAGCCGGTGAGGGCTTCGCCATTTTTATAAGCCTGCTAGTGCAGGCACTGGATTCGCGGTCCGTTTGTTAGCTCGACGCCCGGACGACGATGTCCTCCATCGCCTGCATGTTTTCCTCGATGGCGCGGACGAAGCCGAACTGGTTGCGGCAGCGGTCTAGGTTGTGGCCGGGGCGATTGATCTTGAAATAGGTGTCGCCGTTGAGGTGGTCGGTTAGGAAACGGATGCCGACTTCGAGGGTGAGCAGCTTGCCGGAAAATGCGAGGTGGGCGAGTTCGGCGGAGTTAAGAAAAGTCGCGGTGGAAAGATAGCCGCGGACGAGTGATTCGAAGCGATCGAGGCGGATGCCGATGTGTTTTAAATCTGGATCGTCCTCGCGCGAGGTCGGCGCGGCGGTGCGGACCATGTCGCCGAAGTCATAGAGCGCGGAGCCGGGCATGGTGGTGTCGAGGTCGATCACACAGATGCCTTCCGCCGTTGTTTCATCTAGCAGGACATTATTGAGCTTGGTGTCGTTGTGAGTCACGCGCTCGGGGATGTGGCCGGAGGCGATGAGGTCGGTGATGCGTGAGCAATCTGCAGCGCGGGCGCGGGCGAAACTGATTTCCACACTCACGGAATCCGCGCGGCCGACTGAATCGGCAGCGATTGCGGCTTCGAGCGCGGCCAGTCGTTTGGGCGTGTGGTGGAAATCCGGGATCGTCTCGTGCAGCCGCTCGCCGGGTAGATCGGCGGTGAGTTTTTGAAAGGCACCGAATGCCCGCGCTGCCTGATAGGCCTGCTCGTTGCACTCGATTTCATCATAGCCTTTCGCACCCTCAATGAACGGATAGGTGCGCCACAGATTGCCTTCTGCGTCGAAGGCATACGGCTTGCCATCCCGCGCCGGGATGCATGTTAGAGTGCGGCGGTGAGCTTGCGGATTTCCCTCAGCAAGCAAGCGTTCTAACGCATGGCCGGTCACCCGCGCCACGTTTTCCATCACCGCGATGGGGTTCTTGAAAACATGGTGGTTGACCCGCTGGTGGATGTAGCGGACGCGGCAGCCCGCTTGGTCATACCACGCGCAATAGGTGTCATTGATGTGCCCGGAACCGAAGGGCTGCGCCTCGACGAAGTCGGCGCGCATTTCGAACAGCGATGAAATCAGGCGCAGGTCATGCATGGACTGCCCCTTGCGCAAGATCCGCCGGATAAGCGCCGGTTTCTATCAGTTTACGAATCGACGCGACCACATGCTGCTTGTCGTCCGGATAGGTCACGCCGAACCAGTGGCTGGTGGTGTTTAAAACGGTGCAGTCCGCCACGCCCGTGCGGATCAACGCATCGACGACAGTCGGGATGTAATTCTCGGATTTTTCCAAATGGCCGAACTCGTCAATGAAGCGGGTAAACTCATCTTCGAGGTGGTCGAAGAAGCAGCGGCTGAAGGCCCAGAAGTTCATCGAGACTGGCGATTTTTCACAGACTTCGCGGCGGCTGCCATCGAGTGAATTGCCACGCACGACGCCGTCGCTATCGCGCTCGATGTTGACGTATTCTTCCACGCTGTGGAGCAGTCCCGCGTCGTCGCGGGTGCAGATGCCGCGGTTCACATCGCCGTGGTCGGAGAGGGTGTTGATGAGCGGATAGCCGACCATCGCATAGTGCGCCTTGACATTTTCCGGGCGTGGGACGGCGAGAAAAGCGGCAGTTTGCACGTAGGCATCGCTGCCGTAGAAGTCATCCGCATTGATCACGGCGAAGGATTCACTCACCAACTCGCGGGCGGCGCGGACGGCGTGCGCGGTGCCCCATGGTTTCACCCGGCCTTCTGGAATCGTGAAACCGGCCGGTAGATCGGTGAGTTTCTGGAAGGCATAATCCACTTGGATCCGGTCCGCGAAACGGCCGCCCACGCCGTCCCGGAAGGCCTCCGCGAAATCCTCGCGGATGATGAAAACGACCCGCCCGAAGCCGGCGCGGATCGCGTCATAGACCGAGTAGTCGAGCACGGTTTCGCCATTCGGCCCCATCGGGTCCATCTGTTTGAGGCCGCCATATCGGCTGCCCATTCCGGCTGCTAGAACGAGGAGTGTGGGTTTCATAAATCAGTGAGTGAAGCGGGACGCGGCAAGGAAGTAGCCACAAGTCGGCCCTTGAAATGCCAACTACCGCCCCATCTGGCAACCCCCATCTTGGGTGGATTTTACGGTGCCGGACGGATCTCCACCGCCTTCTCGATCATCGCTTCCGCCATGTCGAAATCCACCGCCGTGCGGGCGTGGATCCGGCACACAGCTTGGCCCGCGTGGATCGCCTCACCGCATTTCACCAGCCGGCCGAAGCCGACGGCGAAGTCCACTCCATCGCTCGCCTTCGACCGGCCCGCCCCGAGCTGAAGCGCGGCTTGGCCGACCATTCCAGCGTCCACTTTTGAAATAATGCCACCGGCTGAGGCGATCACTTCACGGATGATCGGTGCCTGATGGATTTCTGCGAGGCGCGGTAAATCCGCAGGATTTCCGCCATGGGCGGCCACCAGCGCATCGAATTTCCGGCGGGCACTGCCATCGTCTAGCAGACTTTCCAACTCCGCGCGTGACACGCCGGCGATCTTCTCCGCCAGGTCTAACACGATCGCCCGTAGATCCGCAGGACCGCCACCGTCGAGGCATTCTAACGACTCGATGACTTCGAGCGAGTTTCCCACCGCGCGACCGAGCGGCTCGCTCATCGGGTTCAAAACTGCGTGGACCTCCACTCCCATTTCCTCGCCCACGGCGATCATGCTGGCCGCGAGTGCTTCCGCCTCTGGCTTCGTTTGCATGAAAGCACCGCTGCCGTATTTCACGTCTAACACCAGCCGGTCGAGTGTTTCCGCCAGCTTCTTGGACATGATCGAGGCGGTGATCAGGGCGATGGACGGCACGGTGCCGGTCACGTCGCGCAGCGCATAGAGCTTCTTGTCCGCCGGGCAAAACCGGTCGGTCTGGCCCATCATCACCACCCCGAGTTTCTCTAACTGAGCCGCCGCTTCCGTTAGGCCGAGGTGGACATTGAAGCCGGGAATGGCCTCAAGCTTGTCGAGCGTCCCGCCCGTGATGCCGAGGCCGCGGCCAGAAACCATCGGAATCCAACAGCCAGTGCAGGCCACTAACGGCGCAAGGATCAGCGAAACCTTATCGCCGATGCCGCCCGTGGAATGCTTGTCCACCACCGGCGGATGTCCGGCGCGGTGAGAAAAACAATCGCCGCTAGCCATCATCGCGCGGGTCAGTGCGGCGATCTCGGCGGGTGTCATGCCTTTGAAAAATACGGCCATCGCGAACGCCGCCATCTGATAGTCCGGCACCTCGCCCGAAGTGTAGCCTTCTATCAGCTTGGCGATTTCACGGCCTGATAACTCCTCACCCTCGCGCTTGCGGGAAATCAATGTGGGAATGTGCATCCCAGATTTCCTACGAACACCACCGCTGCCCCGCGAGCTTGTATTTGGTGAAG
>JAYTEI010000469.1:0-4988 GCA_043735445.1 Akkermansiaceae bacterium
GAGCACCTGCGCGTCTCGGTGATCGACCAAGGACCGGGCGTCCCCGAAAGCTGCCAGAGCCGGATTTTCGAGCGATTTTACCGCGCTCCGGGACAGAAGGTGGACGGCGTGGGCTTGGGACTGTTTATTTCCCGGGAAATCATGAGAGCGCATGAGGGGCGCATCGGGTTGCGCGAGCGGACGGAAAACTTAACTGAATTTTTCATCGATGTTCCAATCGCCTGACAGTGACGACACTGGAGGATCCACCAAGCTCAGAGTGCTGGTGGTGGATGACGAGCCGACTCTGCGCCTTGGATTTGCTTACGCCCTGTCGAGCCGGACGACCACGGTGGAAACGGCTGCCACGGGTCGCCACGCTCTGGAGCGGCTGGCGGAAACGGAATTTAACATCCTCGTCCTCGATTTACGGATGCCCGAACTCGACGGCCTCGGCGTGATCGATGCGCTGCGCAGCCAGGGCAACAATATCCCCGTCGTCCTGTGCAGCGCCGCACTGAGTCCAAACGCAGCGCTGCACGCCGTCCGCCAAGGAGTGGTCGATTTTCTACCGAAGCCGGTGCGGCCGGTCGATCTGCGGAAGGTGATCGAGTTTGTCCTCCAACCCGAGAGGCAGCCATTTCCGCAGGCGATGCGAGCCGCCCGTAGCGGTCGGCGCGGTGAGGCGATCAGGATTCTGAGCGAGGAAACGGCCCCAAGTCGGCAAGCGGCGAGTTGGCTGGAAGTGTTAGTGGCGCTGCAAGAGGCCGGTGCTTCATGCAATAAGGAGCTGGTAGAAAAAATCCGCCGCATTCTGCCGATTCTGAATTTCAACTCGTGCCCGCCCCCATGAGCCGCTGCATTCTCGTGCTCAATCGCGCTTCGGGAGGAGCCCAGCGAGGACTCGATCCCCAAGAGGTTTCCCGCGCGGTAGAACAAATTTTCCGCGATGCGGGCCATGACATTTCCACCTCACTCAGCGAGCCGGGGAGGATCGAAAGAGACCTCGTGCGGGCCGTCGCATCCGCCCCAGACACGATCCTGATCGCCGGTGGCGACGGCACCGTTTCGGCTGCCTCTCGCAAGCTCGGCGGCACCGGGATAGCGCTCGGCATCTTGCCGCTGGGCACCTTCAATCTCGCGGCGCGGGATCTCGGAGTGCCGTTAGAAATCGAAGCCGCCGCGCGCTTCCTCGCCGCCGCCGAAGTGCTCGACATCGATGTGCTCGACGTCTCTGGCCATGCCTGCCTATGCGCGACCATTCTCGGGTTTTACCCGGAGTTTTCCAAAATCTACGAGCGCCGCGACCATGGCGGGCATTGGTGGAAAAAGACCTTCAAGCTTCTCACCGGACTGCGGAGCAATTTTTTACGCTCCCGCCCGCTTGCGCTGACTTGGGAGGGAGACGGCGGCAGCGGCCGTGCCCGCACCAAGTTTTCCGCGTTTGTGCCTGGCAGTTACAAGGACAGCGCCGGGCTGATTCCAGCTCGCACGGATTTCCGCTCGGGGAAGCTCACAGCCTACATCGGCACCCACCGCCGCCCAGCCGAGGCGCTGCGGGGCATCCTCGATTACACGCTCGGACGCCACGAGCAAAGCCCCGGATTGCAGCTCGTTTCCGCCAGCCACCTGACCCTCCGCGCCGCGCGGCGGAATAGCTGCAAGGCGATGATCGACGGCGAAATCCTGCGGCTGCGCTTCCCCATCCACCTGCGAATTTTGCCCGGCCATCTACGAGTCCTGAGCCACCCAACCTTGCCCGGAAATTGACCCGCATCCTCCATCTGTCCGATCCCCACTTCGGAGCGGCGGACCTGACCATCGCCGCGGCCTTTCTGGAGCGTGCCGCACGGATGCAGCCGGACCTCACCATTCTCAGCGGCGACTTGAGCATGCGCGCTCGCCGGAGTGAGCTGCTAGCCGCCCGCCGTTTTGTGGATCAGCTCCCGGAGCCTCGGCTGATCATCCCGGGAAATCATGATATCCCGCTCATCAACCAACCCTTCGACCGCTTTTTCCGTTCGTTTGGCCGCTATCAGGATTTCTTTGGCGGCGTGCTGGAACCGGAGCTGGTGACCGCCGGAGTCCACGTCGTCAGCCTCAACAGCTCGCGGGCTTTTGGGTTCCATTCGGATTGGTCGGAAGGTCGCCTCTCTCGCCACCAGCTCACGAGAATGCAGCAGCAATTTCAAAATGGACCCGCCGGTCACTGCCGGGTGTTGGTGCTGCATCACCCGCTGTTAGCCCTGCAAATCCCCGGCCGCGCGGTGGTGAAGCCGTTGATGGAATTGATGAGGGCGATCGAAACCGCCCGCGTGGATCTGGTGATGTGCGGCCATTTTCACCGCTCTCAGATCCGCGCGACCGGCCTGAGTGGAAACTGGAAGTCCATCATCTCGCAGGCTCCCACCATTTGCTCGACCCGGCTGCAAGGCGAGCCGCAAGGGTTTCATGAAATCCGCCTCACCCCGGACCGGATCGAGACAGTCCATCATGTTTGCCAGCGAGGTCTATTTGTCGAAGCCGGCTCGTGGGCATTCACTCGCGGCGAAAATGGCTGGAGCGATGCGCCCGTTTCTACAGCCGCCCTCGCCGCCCCTCATTGAACGATGAAATGGCAACGTACCCTGCATGAACTCCTCAATGACTCATATTCTCCATTGTCCTTTTCGGTTCATCTATTAGCCTCCGCCCAAGTGCCACCTGAGGCGCTGTTAGCCCTCGAACCGCAAATGGCCAGCCAACTCCAAAGACCCACCGACAAACGTGTCCTCCTCATGGGCACCTGCCTCTGCGATGCCTTTTATGACGACGTCGCGCGGGCCACCGTCGAAGTCCTCGAACACCTCGGCGTCACCGTAGAATTTCCTGAAAACCAGACCTGCTGCGGCCAGCCGGCCTTCAATTCCGGCGACTGGGTGGCCTCGCGCAAAGTCGCCCGCCACACCGCGTCCGTGTTCGCCGGCGACTTGCCGGTCATCGTCCCGTCCGGCTCCTGCGCCGCGATGAATTTCCACGGCAATCCACTGCAGTTTGAGGAAAACCCAGACCCGTCCATCGACTCGCTTGCCCGCCGGACTTGGGAAATCATGGACTTCATTTTCAACGGCCTCGGCATCAAGACATGGCCGGGAAAATTCGATCAGCCGACCCGCATCGCCTTCCACCGCTCCTGCCACAGCCGCGGCACCGGCAGCGGCGAGGCCACGCTCAAGCTTCTCAGCTCCATCGAAAACGCTGTCGTTTCCCCCTTCGGCCAAGACGAGCAATGTTGCGGCTTCGGCGGCACCTTTTCCGTCACCTTTCCGCACATCTCCGGCCGCATGGGCTCACTCAAACTCGACCACATCCTCGCCACCAATCCCGACATCCTCGTCAGCGGTGACATGTCCTGCCTCATGCACCTCAACGGCCTCGCCATCACCCAAGGCCGCCCGATCAAGCATCTCCACGCCATCCAAATCCTCAGAAACTCGCTCCCATGATCGGCATCCAACCCATCGACCAATACGCCCGCGATATCTCTGATGAAAAGCAAGCGTCGGTCATCGACGGCTCAGCGAAGGGCACGGACAAACGCTACCACGTCCTGCACCAAGATTACCCAGATCCAGACGCGATTCGCAAGCTCGCGGCTTCGATCAAAGACCACACCTTGCACCATCTCGGCGACTATCTCGCGAAGGCGGAAAAGTCCCTAACCGACCGTGGCGTGAACGTCCACTATGCCTCATCCGACGAAGACGCGCGGCAAACGATCCTCTCCATCCTGCGCGGCCATGGCGTCACCCAGCTTACGAAATCCAAGTCGATGGCGGCTGAGGAAATTCACCTCAACCCGTTCCTCATCGAGAACGGCGTGGAGTGCCTCGAGTCCGACCTCGGCGAGTTCATCATCCAGCTCGACGGCGACGAACCCTCGCACATCGTCAAGCCGATCATCCACCTCAACCGCCGCGACATCGCCAAGACCTTTCTCCGCGAAGGCATCAGCAGCGAATACAACGACGATCCGGAAACCATCACCCGCCAAGCGCGCGTCCATCTGCGGGCGAAATACATGCAAGCCCAAGCCGGCATCACCGGTGCGAACTTCGTTTGCGCGGATACTGGTCGCCTCGCCCTCATCACCAACGAGGGCAACTCGCGCTTCGGGATGGCTCCGGTGCCGGTCCATATCGCGCTCGTCGGCATCGAGAAAATCATCCCCGAGGAAAAGGATCTCGCGGTTTTCCTCAACTTGTTAGGGCGCTCCGCCACCGGCCAGCAACTCACCGTTTACACCGAGTTCATCAACGGCCCGCGCTCGCCTAACCAACCCGACGGCCCCGAGCACATGCACGTCGTCTTCATGGACAACGGCCGCACCGACGTGCTCGCGTCTAACTGCAAGGAAATCCTCCGCTGCATCCGCTGCGGGGCCTGCCAAAACGTCTGCCCGGTCTATCGCCAAGCCTCCGGCCACGCCTATCGCTCGACCTACGGCGGCCCCGTCGGCGCGGTCCTTTCTCCCATCCTTTTCGGCAGCCGTTTCCCCGAACTCGCCGATCTCCCGAAAGCCTCCACCCTCTGCGGCGCCTGCAACGAAGTCTGCCCAGTGGATATCCCAATCCCCGATCTACTATTGCGCCTGCGCGACAAGGCCAAGCGCGAATCCGTCCCCTCCGCCGGGGCGATTCCGATGTCGCCCTTCGCCACCCTCGCCACCTCGCCCTCATTCTGGCGCACCGCCATGACCATGAGCAAAGCGATGAATCATCTGCCCATCCAAGTCGCGCCGATCAAGCCGCTGCAAGATTGGTTAGGCCAACGCACCCTCCCAGACTCCCACGGCGGGGATTTCAGAAAGTGGTTCAAGGCGCACAAGAAAGATTGATGTAACGTCCAATGGCTTGTCCCGTTGCATGACTACGAACCCTGTCGCCTAACACTTTAAAGATAAGCCAGCATGAGGGGGCGGAGCTGTTCGATGGCCCGTCTGTAGCAGGTCGGGCGCGTTAGGCCTACCC
>JAYTEI010000470.1:0-10762 GCA_043735445.1 Akkermansiaceae bacterium
TACCCCGGCCAGACCGAATATTTCGCCGCCGCATTCGGCGTGGCCGACTACGGCATGTTACTAACAGGTGCCACTCTCACTGTAGGACTCGCCACCATCCACGAGCCGCTGGCCAAAGTGCCGCAGCTTCTAACCGTCGAGCGAATCGTCCGCAGCGGCCTACTAACCGCCGCCTTTCTCCGCCGCCGCGGCATCCCACATCCGCGCATCGCCGTCGCCGGACTCAACCCCCACGCCGGAGAAGGCGGCGCTTTCGGCGATGAGGAAATCCGCATCATCCAGCCCGCCATCGACCGCCTAAACCAAGCCGCAGTCGGGATTTTCAGCGGCCCCGCCGTGCCCGATGCGATTTTCCGCGCCGCCGCCCAAGGCCACCACCACGCCGTGCTCGCGATGTATCACGACCAAGGCCTGATCCCTCTAAAGCTCTTGGATTTCGACACCGCCGTGAACGTGACCCTTGGCCTACCCAAGCCCCGCACCAGCCCGGACCACGGCACCGCATTCTCCATCGCCGGGAAAAACCTAGCCAACCCCTCCTCCATGATCGCCGCGATCCGGCTGGCCTGCGAACTCGCCTAACAGCCCGCGCGTAGCGGCAAGGGCCGCCGCCGCCGCCGTCGCATTTCAAACGGTCGGGAATGGCTCACTGAGCTGCAAATACCCCATGCACGCGCCGGGCTTGATTCTCCCGGCCCAACAGACAGCTTGGCTGCGGATGCGTATTCTTTGGATCACAGCCGCTTTGTTAGCCGTCGCCGCCGCAGTGCCTGAGGCGACGGATTTTCGACTTGTGGCGGAAAGGCCCAAGCTCCAATCCCCCGCAGTCAATGAAGCGAGCGGAGTTGCGATTTCAGCGGTAAATCCAAGCTTCATGTGGATCGTCAACGACAGCGGCGGCACACCAGTGATTCATCTAGCAGGCACCGACGGCACGGATTGCGGCAAGGTGACTTTGGCGGACACCCGCAACATCGACTGGGAAGATCTCGCGGCATTCACGCTCGATGGAATCAACTATCTGCTAGTCGCCGACACAGGAGATAACAGTTCCAAACGCGAATCCTGCACCCTCCACATCCTGCGCGAACCGGCCCTTCCTGTGGCTGGGGTGAAACTCGCCGCCACCGTCGCCGCCGCCTGGAAAATCCAGTTCTGTTATGAAGGCGGACCACGCGATTGCGAGGCCGTCGCCGTGGACGCCAAGGCCGGGCAAATCCTCCTCATCAGCAAGCGGACTGAGCCGCCCGAAGTCTATCAACTGCCACTGCGCCCCGCTGGCGAGGGCGGCCTTCTAACTGCCCACCGGCTCGGCCCTACCGCCGTGAAATCCCCGCTCAACAGCCTCATCCCCTTCCAGAATCAGCCGACAGGACTCGCCCTAACTGCCGATCAGTCGCTCGCCGCCGTCGTTACTTATTACGGCGTTTTCCTATTTCCGCGAAAACCCGAGGAAAGCTGGGCGGCTGCGTTTGCCAAGCCACCCACCGCGCTGCCGCCACATCTGCTAGGACAGGCCGAGTCGGTCGCATTCGCCAAGGACGGCAAGACGATTTACGCCCTATCCGAAGGCCGGGGTTCCCCGGTCGTCCACTATCAGATCCAGCCCACCGCACCTGCGGGTGAATGATAGAAGCTCTGGAATTCCAGTTAGGGAGTCGCAGAGAAATTGGATTGACGCCATCGGGCAAGATTCACAGGTCGCGAATCAGCTATGAAATTAAACCTTACATGATCCTCGACAAAAGCTGGGGCGCTCAAACCATCCGCCTGTTAGCCCTTTGTCGCGAAGGCAAGCCACCCATTGCCATGGCAGCCCAAGCACTTTCTCCACGTCCCTTTCCGCTATTTTTCCTCAATGCGCCGAGCCTTGATGCTCCTGGATGTATTCCTGTTTGAGACCCAGCGCTTCGGGGGCGTGGAGGACTAACATTTTCATGCGGACGTCCTTGGGGATGCTGCTGCGGGTAGCCTTGGAGACGAGGATCATCAGGCCGATGGACAGCGGCACCGACCAGATCGCGGGTTGCTCGCAGAGGATGCGGAGCAGCGGATGGTGCTTCCAGAAATCGTTAATGCCATTGAATCCGGCGAAGAGTTTACCCATCGGTCCTTTGTCGAGGGCGAGGGTGCTAACATTAACCACCGCTGCGGAAATGAGGGCACAGAGGCCGCCGGTTAGCATACCGGTAGCAGCACCTTTCATGGTCATGCCGCGCCACCAGACGCTCATGAAAAGCAGCGGGAAGTAACTGGCGGCGGCGATGGCAAATGCCTGACCGACCATGAAGTTAATTTCCAACGGCTCGACCAGCGAACCTAATAAAACAGAAACGCCACCGACAAAGACGGCGCACCATTTAAACATTTTCATGCGATCTTCCGCCGTGGCGTTAGGGCGGAGCATCCGACCGTAAACGTCGTGAGCCAGTGCTCCAGTCATGGAAACTAACAAGCCAGAGAAAGTACTCATGAAAGCAGCGAATGCCCCGGCACAAGTGATGCCGCTGAGGATGGAGCCGAGCACTCCATATTTCTCACGGATGAGGATAGGCAGCTTGAGAACCACCTGATCAGTGCCTTTGATGCCGGATAGTCCGGTATATAAATCTGGCATGAAGTTGCGCCCTAAGACTCCGAAGATCGGAGGAAATACATAGAAGACACCAATGAGAATCATCACCCACATGGTGGTCTTCTTGGCCGCTACACCGTCGGGATTGGTATAGAACCTAACCAAGATATGCGGCAAGCCGGCAGTACCACAGACAAGTGCGACGACGAGTGAGAAAGTATAGAGCAGTGAATAGGGGCGGGACTCTTCCGCACTGAGTCCGGCGGCCTTCGCAGCCTTGCTGGTTAGAGGGCCGAAGGGAGCAATCCACACCTCATCCTTCGGCGCTATTTTTTCCGGCATCACGAGACGTGCGCCTGGTGCTGGATCGGCCGTCCTCACGATCGCCGGCGGGGATGCTGCGTCGTAGGCAGAATGATTGAGTTCCAGGTTTTTCCCATAACCTCCATAGACGGCTAACAGCACGAACACTGGCACGGAGATGGCGAACATTTTAATCCAATACTGCACAGCCTGCACCAGAGTGATGCCTTTCATGCCGCCGAGTGAAACATTAAGCGTGATGACCGCGCCGACCACGGCGACTCCAAACCAGTAGGCCAGGCCAACGAGCGCATTTCCCTGCTCATCGTGCGGGGCAAGGATCGAAAGCCAACTCGTGCGCAGATCAATCGACTGAAAAATATAAGCGAGCGTGGTGCCCGCGCCTTTCATCTGCGGCATGGTGTAGAAGAAGCCGATGAAGAGCACGAAGCAGACAGCGATCTTGCGGAAAATCGGCGAGTCATAACGACCCTCAGCGAAGTCTGGAATGGTGTATGCCCCGAAGCGGCGCAGCGGTCCGGCGATGAACAATAACAAAAACAGATAGCCGCAAGCATAACAGACTGGATACCACAAGGCGTCGTAACCGGAGGACATCACCATCCCGGCGATGCCCATGAAACTGGCGGCGCTGAGGTATTCGCCGGAAATGGCGGAGGCGTTCCAACCGACCGAGACCGAGCGGCCAGCGACAAAGAAGTCGGAAGCAGATTTAGAGGATTTCGCGGAGCGGAAACCCATGATGATGGTGATAATCACCGTGATGGCCGAGAAGGCGAGAATCCAGGGGTCGATTTTTGAGAGGTCCATGTAAGTGATGAGATGTTAGGATTAGCGCTGGTTGCCCTCGGCGGCATTGACCACCTCGGCATTTTCCAATGCCATCGAGCGGGTGATGAAGATGCGGGCGATGATCCAAACATAGGGGAAAAACAACACGCCTAACACCAGCCAGCTCAGGGTGAAACCACCGACGCGGTGCGCCATCAATTCCGGGGCGAGGTAGTTCAGCAACGGCATCCCTAACAGCACCACCAGAAACGAGGCGGCGCACGCGATAGAGAGCTTGAGCTGGCGCTTCATCAGGCTGTGGAGGAATTCCTCGCTGTGGATGAAATCGGTTTCCTTCGGGGTGGGTTTGGACATCGGATGTGGCGGCTTGAAGTGAGCCTGAGAACAGGAATCCGTGCGCCATGCGTCAAGAACCATTTCCCCACGCAGTGGGTTCATTTCTTGGCTGGAACTTGGATCTTGCTACCCGCACCGCTAGCTGGCAGGAAATCTGGCGCAAGGTCGTGAGGGGCATTAGCTCAGTTGGTAGAGCGCTTCGTTCGCAATGAAGAGGTCAGGAGTTCGAATCTCCTATGCTCCACGCCTTGGCATTTCCTGAGGCAGGCCTGCATGGTGTTTACCCAAGCAGTGATTCGAAATAGAGGGGCTGACGCACGGCTAACCATGGAAAGCAAAGTCCGCTGCATGAAATCCGGCCAGCGCGCGTTTTAATGGCTGCCTGCGTTGATACCCACCCGCAAAGATTTATAGGTTTCATTCCTCCATTCCCCGGCTGATTTCTCTAGCAGTTATGCTGCCCGGACTCGCAGCCGCAGATGTTTTCGGCACGCTTAGTTTCGGCAATGACTCGTCGAATGGAGCCACGCCGCTGGCAAGCCTGCGACTCTCGCTAAAATCCTAACATCGCTCGATGCGCTCTACCGCGGCCACCCGTTCTTCTTCTTTGCCATCGCCAAGCAGATGGAGCAAACCAATGGCTTCCGCGTCACCTTCGGCCTGATGGGAGTGCCGGATCGTTATGAAATCCTCTACGCCTCGCTCTATTGGCGTGCCCGCAATGCGGTGAATTTTCTCGCCCGCGGCCACTACGTTCCCCCCCCCTGTTTGCGACCGCAGCGCCACCGTCGCGGAGGCTGTTCAATACACGCCCTCTGGCATGGAATACGCCCGACCGAACTGGACGAACTTCGGCTTCGGCAATGGTGGCCATCCCTATCCCGCGAGGTCTAACTCCGCCCACCCCGGCGAGAAGCTACCCATCGCCATGAACATGAGCGCGGACAAGACATTCGAACTGAAAACTCCAAAGCAAAGCGGCAAGCAGACCAACCTCATCACCCGCCAGCCAGTCGAGTCCGGCAGTATCATGAAAGTCGGCCCGCGCACGACAGTGGTGATTTACCACGAGTGAAGGTTTTGCCTCCACAGTGCGATCAGCGAGGCGCACTTTAGAGCAACTCCTGCCGCCACGCGAGGTATTCCTTCTCGTCGCGGTCCCAGGGCACCTACACTAGGGAGAATGAAGATTTGTTAACCACAGATGACTCAGATTTACACAGATGAAGACTCCCGAAACTTGATGTACCCGGTGATTTTCAAAACCAAGAGGGAGAGGAATGCTCAAAACACCTCACTTCTAAGCCTATTATCTGTGTAAATCTGAGTCATCTGTGGTTAAAAATCTCTTTTTTGTGACAAATGATCCCTAGTGTAGGTGCCCTGGGTCGCGGTCCGGCTCGCGGACCGGCGGCTGCGGGCTAGCAACAGTCGGCGCGGGAGGGACGCTGACCTCTTCAGTTTTCATGAAACGGGTTGCGGCCACCGCTGGGGGAGCTGGTTTCACCACGGGTTTCGGGGGCTTTGGCGGCGAGTTGTGGCTTGAGGGTTTGGTCCATGGTCTCGAACCAATGTTGCAGGAAGAATTTTTTCTCCTGAGTGAGTAACAGCTCCGAGCGGCCGAGGATCGGCCGCAGCGAGGTGGTCATTTGCAAGGTCACTAACAAAAACACGATGCTCCAGATGGCCAGCGGTCCCTTCTGGGTGCCGCCGGTGGCGAAGATGACGGATTTCAAAAAGCGCAGCGCAAAGAACACCGCGATGATCCACGAACCGATCGCCAGCGTGCCCATGAAGCCGAACGAGTCGGTCGATTCCGCGAAGATCCACACTGCGGGCGCGAATCCTAACAATAACAGCCCGGCCAGCGCGAGCGCCCCGGCGAGGCAGGCGGCGAGCTGGGAGATCGACACCCGCGCGCCGGCCAAGGTGGCGAAAATGTAGAGGCTCGGGAAACAAATCAGCCCGGAAAAGATCAGCCCGGCGGTGATTTTGGCGGGCGCGGCCCACAGTTGTTCGTGTTTCGCGAAGCAGCCGAGGACGATCCCGAACAGCAGGATAGAAACGACGGCCATCAAGGCGAAGCGGCCCGTCGCGCCATGGTCCGGCTCGGCCAGCCGGGCGACGAGGGCATGAGGTCGGCGGAGTAACGCTTCGAACAGGGTCTTGAGGTCGAGCTTCTGCGGGAGAGGCGCTTCGAGCGGCGGTGGTTGGGCGGTGGATTGGATTTCGGGCGGGTTCATGGTCGTGGGGTGACTTGGTGGTTAGATTGGATGGCTTTGGCGATCGGGAGGATCAGGATGAGAACGATGACGGAGAGCACGGGCAGGCCATAGCCACCGCTGAGGTGGTCGATGGAACTCCACACGGACTGATAGAAATTGCCGAGCATCGGATCGGGCCTGAGGAACTCGACTTTGAGCCGCGGGCTGCCGAAGAATGGCCGCAGGATCCAGGAAAACTGCGCGCCGAGAAATCCATTGCCGCCCAGCCAGGCGAGCAGGGTGGCGGTCGCCGCCGCCGGGGTCGGGGATTTCACCGCAAGCAGCCGATGCAGGTGGATGTTAGACGTGATGCCCGCGAAGCCGATCAGCAACGTGTGGGTGACGAGATAGGCGGAGTGAGCATTGCCCGCGCCAGCGGCATCCGGCGGCGGCGCATTCCAAGCGAGGAAGAAAGTGACGGGTGCCAGCGAACCGAGGATCACCGCAGCGAGCGCGAACGACGTGAGCAAGGCTAACAAGGACTGGCGGAATCCGAGACCGGTGCCTAGCAGCAGCCCGAGCAGCCCGTTGAGCAGGCCGTTGCACCCGAGCGTGAGCGCGATGAGCAGCGGCAATTTCACCGCCACATACGCGCCCATCACCGGATCACGCCAGAAGCCGACGGTAAACCCGTAAACCGCCAAACCCGCGCAGGCCGTTAGTGCGACCCAAGCCACCCGCCGGGGGGTGGGGGTATCCAGCCAATTCGCGTCGGGCTGGATCAGTTGGCGAAGGTTCATGGCGCAGATTCAAGGCCGGGTTTGTGAACCGGTGATGCGGAATGGATGAGAATTCCGTGAATCCGCCGGGGTCAAATGGCGCTTGAATGTTCCGGCCCCGCGCTCTAGTTCCGTCGCCGCTATGCACCCCTACCAACTTCTATCGCTTTTTACCACCGGCCTGGTGCTGGCGATTTGGCTGATCGGCATTCACGCGCTGATGTTGGCGAAGCCGGCGATGGTGCAGGGATTTCTGAAAAAATTTCCGCGCAACGATCAGCTCGGCCAGATCGTGATGGGAATCGGCCTCGCGTGGTTCTGGTTGCTCATCGCCCCGGACAATCTTGGCAAGCTCAGCGCGCTGTCGATGGACCTTGGCGAGTTCAACAGCGCGAAGGGCCTCCTGCAATGGGCGGTGCCGGTTTCGTTGATCCTCGTCTGCCGCAGCGTGCGGGATTTCCTCGCCGTCCGCGCGCTTGGCCTCGTCGGGCTGATGGTCGCCGCGCCGTTGTTAGGTGCGGCATTTCTCAAAGACCCATCATCGCGCTTGCTGGTGCCGCTCTTCGCCTACGCCGTGCTAACAGCCTCAATGTTCTGCGTGGGAATGCCCTACCTGTTTCGCGACGCGGTGAGCTGGGTGACCGCCGATCAAAAGCGCTGGACGCTGCTCTCGGTGGCCGGACTCGGCTATGGCGTGGCGACCTTGGTCTGCGCCTTCGCCTTCTGGCGCGGCTTCTGAGCGCATTTTAAAAAACAAAAACGGCGTCCTCCCACCAGGGTGAGAGGACGCCGTTTTGTGGATAGAGGAGCTTCAGTAAACGGGAGCCCCGGACGTGTCGCCACCCCCGGATGAGCCGCCGCCACTGACCTTGTGCGCGGAGTTTTCCAAGCCTTCGCCGCCGATCCGCATGTCACGGCCGAGGCCGATCATCGTATTGCAAGAACTGAAAAGCACGGCCGCGGCAGCCACAGTCATGAGGAGAAGTGATTTCATTGGGATTTTTGATACCTGAATTTCACCCGCCTGCAAGTGGATATTGTAAACATTTCTTAAGTTTCTGGCCGGGACGGCACAGATCAGCACTATCGCTTGACCCTCACCCCGGATTCAGCGTAGAGACCCGATCAACATGAAAACAAAATCCATCGTGGGTCTGGCTGGTTTGCTCGCCGTTTCGATCTCCGCCGTCATCGGCCAGTCGCAATATTCCGGAATCTACACCGGCACTGTCCCGTCGAAATTCGCGGTCGCCCTCACCAAGGGAGGCCGGGGCTTGGGAGGTGGCAACAAGGACACTTGGCAGGATGAATTGGATCCGGCCAAGAGCACGATCAACGCCAGCGGAAAATTCAAGGGCGTCACCCCGAATGGCGATGTGGTCACTGCCACGGTCTCGGGAACCGATCTCAAGGGCACCATCAAATCCGGCAGCGAGACGAGTCGTCTCGTCGGCAAGCGCGTTTTCAATTGATTCGAAATCCGGTGCCATCCTCCGCTTTCAACAAGGTGATCTTGGCCGCGGGAATCCTTGCGGTGGCGGGCGTGGTTCTTAAAAACACCCTCGTGCCGTTCAAAACCGGCGACGACGATCCGCCTGCCACCGGGCCGGCCCATCACCCGGCTTCATCGGACGGTTCGCGTCGTGACAGGCCCCCGGTGAGGCCGGCGTTTGCAGGCGAGGCCACTCCCGAGTCCCAAGCTTGGCTTGTCTCGCTTGGAAAGCTCGCCTCGCGCGATCCCCAACAAGCACTTGCCCAGCTCGCCGGCATCCTGGACCCCGCGCTTCGCTCACTCGCGTTGACCTCCATTGCCGCCGGTTGGGCGCAAGTCGATGCACCGGCTGCGGCCAAATGGGTGGCAGATCTGCAACCGGAAGACGATGCCGCCCGCGCCGCGCTCGGCCTTGTTCCCGTCTGGGCCACCCGCGCACCCGCCGATTGCCTCGACTGGGCCAATCAGCGTCCTCCCGGAACTCTCCGCGAAATGTCGCTCGTCGAGCTGGCGGACGCATGGGGTTCCGCCCACCCGCAGGAGGCACTCACCCGTTTTCTCACCCTCGAAAGCGACGATGGCAGCGAACGCGGCCTGCAAACCATCGTCACCCAGTGGGCGCTCGATGCTCCGCAAGCCGCCGTTGACTCTCTCAGCCGGATGGATCCCGCATCGCGGCGCGACGAACTTCTCCAAGCCGCCCTCGTCAGCCTTTCCAACCAAGACCCCGACCTCACTTGGAAATACTCCGACCGCTTTTCCGATCCGGGGACCGTCGAGCACGTCCGCAGCATGGCACTCGAGGCGATTGCGGAAACCCGCCCGCAGGACGCCATCAAACTCGCCGCGACCCGCGGCAACAGCGAAACCCTCCTTGCCGGCATCGCCCGCGGCTGGGCCTCCGCGGACGACGCCGGCGCGAAGACCTGGATCCACAGCCTCGCCGATCCGGATCTGGCAGCCAAGCTGCTCCAGGAAATCTCCGGCGAACCCTAACGGTTGGTGGCGACCCATCAGGGCTCCGGCGCGGCCTTGAGGATTGCGGCGTGGAGCGTGCGCAGGATTTCCTGGCGGCCCGGCGGGGTGTGGTTCAGGTAATCCTCCGGAGTGAGCACGGTTGAGGGGGCTTTTATGGGATTTCCCGGAGATTCCAGCCCATGGTTCAATGCGCCGGCGGCACGCTGATGCCCTCGGTCGTCTGCACCACGCGCTTGATCGTGCCGTCGGGATTGTAGTAGAGGTAGCCGATGCAGACCGAGCGGCGGAACTCGCCGCCGGTGTCGGGCGCGGGAGCCGTAGAGCGGCTGCTACGACAGAACCCGTATTTCGATCAGGCACTCGGCACTCGGCGTGCGGCAGCTTGCTCCGCTCGAAGTTCGCCAGTTGCCAGACGATTGGGGCGTGAAACTAACAAGCAGTTTGGCGAAACGTCGCAGTTGCCGGATGGGTGACGTGAAGCTGCCGGTTTTGCTTACTCAACTCAATCCGTCGGAGGTGGCAGCGTGGCTGGACTAACATTTAGGCAGGCGGTGGAGGCCGCTCACGCGGCGCTTGAAGAGCTGTTCCGCGCCACTTCGATGGGTTTGCGAATCCAGATTTGTTTCGAGCGTGATCGTGACTTTTTTGCAGGTGCTCGGGTGCAGGCGGAGGAACCTTGTGTGTGGGCGGCTTTGGAAAATGGCGGACGGGCAGTGGGAGTATTTTCCGCCGGATCGCGCCAGGTTTGGGGCGGGAAGCCGGTGCGCTACTTGAGCGATCTGCGGATTCATCCAGGATGGCAGGGATCGTCGGTGCTGGCGCGGGGATTTGGGAAAGCCGCGATGGCGCGATCTAACGATCGGCGATTTCCTCATCGCGGAGCGCGACGGAGGCGCCGGCGGCATGATGGGACTGTGGGATCAGGGTGGATTCCAGCGGCTGCGAATCCATGGCTATTCGGCGATGATCGCCGCAGTGCGTCCCTTGTGGAATTCATTCGCGAGTGTGGCATTGCCCAGAGTTGGGCAAGTTCTACCGCTGGGAGTGGCGCTGCGCGGGTTGAAGGGGCGGGTGGAGTATGGGCGGCATTTTTTGGTCGGCTGGGAGGGCGCGCCGCCGGAGTGGGAGGAGCCGTTTGCGTTTGATGTGGGGAGGATCTGAAAAGGCGTCGGGCATCCTGCCCGATGCCTTCTGAACCTTTGAATTTGGATTACATCCGACGAAAAAGCCCCTCGTTTGCACGAGAGGCTTTTTTGAATGATACAGGCGAAATAAATTTCGC
>JAYTEI010000471.1:0-4987 GCA_043735445.1 Akkermansiaceae bacterium
ATAGAATGATCGCCGACCAAATCCCTACGGCACGGCCGTAAAGCGCACGGGCGGCGGCATACGTTAGAAGCACGCCGATGATTGAGAAAATCCCGCCCCACAGCCGGACGGTGAATTCGCTCACGCCAAACTGCCGGAACGTCAGCGCCGACAGCCAATAGACTAGCGGCGGTTTTTCGAAATATTTCACCCCGTTGAGCCGCGGCGTCACGAAATCTCCGGTTACCGCCATTTCGCGGGGGATTTCCCCGTAGCGGCCTTCGTCGGGATTGCTCAGCGGTCGCATGCCTAGCAGCGCCAAGAACCAAATTCCGCTCACCACGGCGAGGATCACCAGATCTTTCCACCATCCGGCGGACGTTGCAGGGCGGTCGGGCGAACAGGAAGTGGTGGCTGGCATGTGGTTGAGGCCCGAGATTGGCAGGCGGGAAATGAGAGTTCGGTGAGGCGCGGCCAGCTTTCGGAATTTGGACCCGCGTGGCAAGCCGCACCTCACACCTTGCTACTTTTCCACGCCAGCACCAACGCCCCGGACACGATCAACAGCCCGCCCAGCAAGTGTTGCAGCGTCATTTTTTCTTTGAGAAAAATCGCCGCCAGCACGATCACAAACACCACGCTCAGTTTGTCCACGGGGGCGACTCGTGACGCCTCGCCCAGTTGCAAGGCCCGAAAATAACACAACCACGACAGCCCGGTGGCGACTCCCGAGAGCGTTAGAAAAAGCCAAGTCCGTCCGCTGAAATCCAAGATCACCGCCGGCTTGGTGGTGGCGAAGGCGATGGCCCAGGCGAATAACAAGATCACCGTGGTGCGGACGGCAGTGGCCAAATTCGAGTCCACGCCCGTGATCCCGATTTTCGCCAAGATGGCCGTTAGACCTGCAAATAGCGCCGAGAGTAACGACCAGTGGAGCCAATTCATGGCGGAGTTATCGGCGGGTTCGCTTGGGAAATCAATGCGCCCGGAAGCTGGAGAGCGAAATCCACCTCGCCGTCGGGGTCGATCCGCGCGGTCAGGGTGCCGCCCAGCAGGGTGGCAAACTCCGCGGCGAGGGCGAGCCCCAAACCATGATGGCCGGCGTCGGCGCGGGACGGGTCCTTGCGCCAGAACCGTTCGAAGAGATGCGGTAAATCTGCGGCGGTTAAGTCGCCGGCACGGTTTTTGAAATGAAGCGTCATATTTTCGCCCGCCAAGGTGGCGGTGACGCGGACCGGGCTGGCAGTGGAAGCGTGCTCGGCGGCATTGGCACAAAGGTTGCCGAGAATCACGCCTAGCAGCGCGGGATCGCTGTGGACCGTTAGGTCTGGGGGCAGCGCCACGATGAGGTCGATCTGGCGCTCCACCGCGCGGGACGCCCACGGTTGCCATGCTGCGGTGACCGCACCGGCCAACCGGACATTCTGCAAGTCGAAGGTGCGGGCCGGGTCTTCGGCGCGGGCCAGTTCGAGCAGCCTAACGGCTAACGATTCCATCCGCAGCGTGGTGGCCAGGGTGTCGCGCCAGGATTCCGCACGCTCGCTTGCGGTGGCGGGAGTGGTGAGATTCACCTCGGCCAAGGCCCGCAACTCGGCGAGCGGCGTGCGCAGCTCGTGTGCGGCGGTGGCGGTGAACCGCCGCTCGCGGGCGAAGGCGGATTCCAGGCGGGCGAGCAACTCGTTCAGCCGGGCGGCGATCGGACGCAACTCGTCTGGCAAATCCCCGGCTGGAAATCGCGTGGACAGGGACGCGGCATCGACGGCGGCCACGCTTTTGCCAAGGCGGGCGAGCGGCGAGAGTCCACCACCCACTCCCCAGCGGACGAGGGCGGCGAGCAATGCCAGCGTGCCCACTCCGACAACTAACAAGCTGTCACGCAGGGTCGCCAGCGTCTGGTCGAGCGGTGCGCGGTCGTGACCAACCACCAGCAGCGCTTGGATGCCCGGAGGACCGTTTTCCCGTTGCTCATCGTCTTCCAAATGAGGCCTGAAACGCACTCCGGCGCAGCGGAACGCGCGGCCATCTGGCAGCGTGGTATTGAAATTGGCAGGCGCTTCCAGCGAGTTGGCGTGCAGCGGAAGGGTGGCGCTGCCGAGCGATGCGGAGCGCTCGATTTCCCGCCCGTCCGCCGTGGTCATGAGAAAAACCTCGGAGCCGTTTGCTCGTTCGAATTGCGGCATGTTTTCACCGGCGGATTTCAAACGTGCCTTGCCATGCTCTTGCTCCGTGAGGGATGCGAGCGATTGCGCGGTGGCTCGCAACGTGGCGTCGAATTCCGCGGTAAGCGCGTGTCTAACCTGCCAATGCAACACAAGGCCCGCCGCACCTAGCAGTAGCGTGCCGCCGGCGAGCAGGCGCAGGGTGAGCAGCGTGCGGATCGATTTCATTCGGCCTCGAGGATGTAGCCCAGCCCGCGCCGGGTGCGGATGAGTTCCGGGCCGATTTTGCGCCGCAAGCCATAGACCGCGGTATCCACCACGTTGCTCATGGGTTCCACCAGTTCATCGTAAATGTGCGCCTCGATTTCCGCCCGGGGGACCACCTGGCCGCGCCTCAGCACCAGGTATTCCAGCAGCCGCCACTCGCGGGCGGTTAGGTCCGTTTCCACCCCGCCGCGCCGCAACCGCCGTGCTGCAAGATCGAGCTCGAGTGCGCCGAGGCGGAGGGATCCGGCCGTCGCCCCATAGGCGCGGCGGCAGAGCGCGCCAACCCGCGCGATGAGCTCGGCCATGGCGAAGGGTTTCACCAGATAATCATCCGCTCCCTGCCGCAATCCCTCGACTCGGTCGTCCACCGTGTCGCGGGCGGTTAGCAGGATGACGTGCGTGGGTTTGCCCTTGGCACGCAGCCGTCGCAGCAGCGAAAGGCCGTCGAGTTTCGGCAGCATGATATCGATCACGAGCGCGTCATAGTCGTTGAGTTCCGCCAGGGCGAGGCCGTCCTCGCCATCCGCCGCGGTGTCCACGGCGAAACCGGCATGCCGCAGCGCGCGGCGCACCGTGCGCCGCAGGACCTCGGAATCCTCCACCAATAGAACGCGCATGGCTCAAAGAAAAGCGGGTCCCGCCGGATCGACAAGCACGGTGGGACCCACAGTGATTATTTCTTGTCCTTGTCCTTGTCGTCGTCGTCTTCCTCTTCGTCTTTTTTACCCTTATCGTTCTTCGCTGCTTTTTCCGCGTCGGCGCTTTCGCGTTCGAGCAGCTTGCCGTCCTCGCTGAAGCTAACGGCCTCCTTGGCCTTGCCTTTCTGGATCGTGATTTCGTAGGTGGTCTTGCCTTTTTCCAAGACCTTTTCCACTTCGAGCACCTTGTCCGCGCCGGCTTCCTTCGTCATCGCCGCGCGCACGGCATCCGGCGTTTCCGCCAGCGTGATGATTTCCTCAAGTCCCAGCACGGTGCCGTCCTTGGCCACCGCGATTTCATGTTTGTGGCTGTTAGCCTGCCAGGTGGCTTCGTAGGCGGGCGTGCCGTCCTCGTCGCCGAGGACGATGGTGTCGAGCTTGGCCTCGCCGGCCGCGCCCTTGATGGCGCTGGCGACCGCCGCGGGCAGTTCTTCAAACTTGACGGGCTTGTCCTCTTCTCCGCCGAAGGCGAAATGGGGTAGTGCGAGCACGGCCAGCAAGGCGATGGTGGTTTTGGATTTCATGATGTTAGTTGTCTTTGGTTGGTTTCCCGGCGTCATCCCTCATCGATGGCAGCACTACTTCGGAATCTTCACCCGCCCGATGACGGCGGGCGAAAGCTTGGCTTGCGCCATCCAAGCTTGGGCAACCGTGGGATCATCCCTGACCCAACGCCGCAGCAGGTGGGCGAGCGAGTCATCCCGCTGCGTCGGATCGGAAATTTTCGACACTATGGCGAGCGCGTCCTCGGGGTGGGTTTCGACCATGGCTCCGCCAGCGATCGACCGCAGGTGATCGGTGGCGATGTTAGTCGGTTGTTGTTTCACCCATTTGCCGAGCTCGGCGGGGGCTAGGGTCGTCCACGTTCTAACGGAGTCATCCAACGCGTCGCGCTGCTCCGGGGAATCGGGCAAGCTCAATGTCCAAGCGATGGCCTTTTCCGGCTCGGATCCGGCCCAAGTGGAGGCGATCGCGGGAATCGCCTCGGTGCGGGTCTCGCCCGGGGGAAATTGGGCCGCCCAAGCGGCCGCGACCTGTGGGTCGCTGCTCGCCCACAGCGAGAGCAGGGTGGCGGCGGAGGTGCTTTGAAGATCGCCATTGAGGGTCATCACCCACGCGGATGCGGCCTGCGGATCCTGCGCACCCCAAGCTCCGACTAGGGCTTCCGCCAAGTCGCCAGCTTCGGGTTTTGCGAGTCGGGAGTCCACCCAGCGGGCGGCATCCTCGGGCGACTGCGCGCTCCATTCCGTGACCAAGGTGCCCAAGGCCGCGGTCCGCTTTTCGACATTGGCAAAGGAATCGATCCAGGCGACTGCGGCTTGCGGATCGCGCTCGACCCACGCGCTGATGACCAGGGTCGTAGCGCTTTCAGAGAGAACTCCGTTAGGCAGCTTTGAAACCCAGGCGGCGGCCGCAGCCGGGTCGTTTGCCGCCCATTCCTTGGCGATCGAACCGAACGCTTCCCCGGCCAATGGGCCAGTTAGATGGCCGGTCGCCCACTTGGCCGCGGCTTCGGGGTGTTGTGACGTCCAGCCCGCGCAGGCGGCATCGAAGGCTTCTTGTTTGAGCGCTCCCGCCGGCAGGGTGCCCGCCATTTCGAGCGCGGCGGCGGGATCTTGCCTCGCCCACTCCCGCATCAACCCGCTGACGTAGGCCGTACGCTCCGCGAAATTGGCAATGGTCAGCGACTGCCGCCAGGCTTCCCGGGGATCTTTGGCGGCGAGAGCGCGCGCGCTTCCCTCGATTCCCCCGTTGTTGCCCCGCGGATTGCTGGCGGAAGCGGATCCGGACGACGACCGCCGCGCGTTGGCAGGGTGTCCGGCGGCCCTGCGGGTGTCTGATAGATCGGGTTTCCCGCCGCCCCGCAGAACCCAGCCGGTGTGC
>JAYTEI010000472.1:0-10756 GCA_043735445.1 Akkermansiaceae bacterium
CCGTCGGGTTCTTGATGAAATCTCCGAGGCGGTCGGAATCGATGAGAATCCGGGCCAAGGTCGAGCGCGTCAACCGGGTCTCGCCCTGCAACAGAGAAAGCAAATCCGGCAGCTTGGTGTTCTGGAGCGTTTTCGCGGTGGCCTCGCGGACAGTCGTACCGTGAATGCCGCCCTCGTTCGCTGGGGGAAATGACGGGCGAGCAGCCCCTCCAAGGTCACCCGCATCGAAGGCTCTTCCGTGAGAAAGACAGTCATGATCAGGATTGCACGCGGTGCTTGATGCCTACAAAAACGCCTTGATTCCAAAGATAGCCCGCCCGGTCTCCGGCTCGGATCAATTCTGAAACCAGAGGATCCTCTTTCGCCCTGAAGATCTGCGACACCCCCTCATTCTTCTCAATGATGAAAAGCGACTCGAGCTCGATGGAATTGAGAAACTGGGGTGAATGGGTGGAAATGAACACCTGTCCCCCTCGGTCCGCATAACTCTGGAACTCTTCAGCCAACATGAGCATCAGTTCCGGGTAGAGCTGGTTCTCCGGCTCCTCCACGCACAGCACCTTGTGAGGTTGAGGGTCATGCAGAAGCAACAGATAGGCGAACATCTTGATGGTTCCGTCTGAGACGTTCTGATCGAGAAACGGCTCGGTGAAAGCTCCGTCCCGGTAACGGATGACCAACGCGCCATTATCCATCGGCTTCGCCTCGATCTGCTTCACACCCGGCACCCTCTCCTCCATCTTCCGGCAGACTTCGTCAAAAATCTCCCGGTGATCCTCGTACAGGCGGAGGGCTACCGAAGGCAGGTTCTCTCCATGAGTCGAGACATGCAGACCTTCCTCCGGTTGCTTCGCCCCCCGCGCCGCGTTGATGTGGATATCTGAGATGTGCCAGTTCTCGATCAACTGGCGAAATGCTTTCGCCGCCTTGAATCGGTCAAACTGCCCCAGTCCCTTGATCGCCAGAATATCTGGAGAACTCAGGGTTTGCTCCTCACGATCCAGCTCCTCGTCCGGTTTGTTGAAATCCTCCTCATTGCTCACCGCCGTGCCGCGGCCATTCTTGAAGTCGATGAAGTGAAATGGCGAACCGTGCCTGCCGCGTTTGTAGCGCAGGATCTCCCGCCGGACGATGGGCTTGCCGTTGAGCTGCCCCACTTCCACCTGATAAGTCACCAGCCGCTCGCGCTCGGCGATCTTCAGCTTGAACTTGATCTCGATGAGGATGGAATCCCGCTCCACATTCTTGCCGCGGGTGATGACTTCCTTAAAACCCAGCAATCCCCCCTCACGTTGCAGCGCCACCTTCACATTGCTGTTGAGGGCATTCCTGCAGGAATGCAAACACCCGGAACAAGGTGGTTTTTCCCGTGCCGTTCTTCCCGACGAACACCGAAAGCGGAGGCAGGTTCTTGAGGTGGATGTCCTCCAGCGCCTTGAAATTCTGGATGCGGATTTCTTCGATGATCATGGCGAAATGGGAGTGAAAAATTTCAGACCGTGCGGAACTGGATTTCCGGTTGGGCGGCGCGGAAGGTTTCCAGCGTGTTGACCTTGAGAGGATCGTTCCCCTTGCAGCGCGCGGTCGAGGCAGATGAACTGCACCGGATGCTTTTCCGCAACGGCATTGATGAACTCCTTGTGGATGCGGTCCGCCACGCAGATGAAAAGCGAGTTGCCGTCGATGGCATAAACCGTGTGCCCGGCCAGCTCAAGTTTCTCCATCGGGCAGGTGAGCTGATAGAGCCGGCTTTAAGCAGAATCTCGAACAGGATGGACTCCTCCGTCGCGCCGGTGGCGATGTGATCCAGGCTGGCTTCCATTTGCTGCTCCAGCGCCTCTTTGGAAACCGCCGCCGCTTCGCCGTCCCAGCGTTTGAAGTTGGACGGCGCGAGCTTGAAGACGCGGAAGCCGGTGTCGGGGGGGAAGGGATTGGAGATCGGGGATGGTGGATGGGAAGAAGCCGCTAATGAGGCGGATTCGGAGAACAAATCGCCCGCTTTCTTCTCTTCACTTTGAGCGTGAGCGGTTTCGCGTGCGGCATTCTTCTCCTTCCATTCGCCCCGGATCTTAGCCCCGGCGCGGCGGATGCGTTCCTTGGCAATATCGGCGATGGTTTTGAATCCGGCTCGAGAAGCCTCACTAGATTCAGCGCACGGTTCTGGGAGCTGGACAGAGATACAGCGGCGCGAGCCTCCGTCTTCGGCGTTGAGGGCCATGATTGCGTGAACTCCAGTTCCTGAACCAGCAAACATATCAATAACAAGGTCATCCATTGAGGATGCTTGGTCTGCAATCATCGAAATTAGTTCGGGTGGCTTAGGAAAGTCGAAATATTGAGCTGAAAACAGCTCCCTCACTGCTGTCGTTCCATCAGAAGTGTTGTCATCAATTGAAATGAAGATCACCCCATCCTCCCTTAGCAGATTTTTCGCCACGTAAAGCCGTGGATACATCATCCGCAGCCAGTTCGAGTGGAAGCGCCCAGAGTCCTTGGTGTTAGTGGTGGTTTTAAATCCTTGGTCGTCGATCTTGCCGGTGTATTTCAGGTAGGTTTCGAGGGATTCGGCGTAGTTGTCTGGATAGACGAAGTCGTTGCCGGTGTTGTAGGGCGGGTCGATGTAGATCATCTTCACCTTCCCGTAGTAGGACTTCTGGAGCAGCTTGAGGACTTCCAGGTTGTCACCCTCGATGAAGACGTTCTTCGTGTTTTCCCAATCGACGGATTCCTCCGGTGCGGGGAGGAGCGTGCCGTAGGAAGGTGCCTGCACCGCCCGCAGCGCGTCGCGTTTCCCCGGCCAGTCCAGCCCGTAGCGTTCCTGCCCCGGCTCGGTCATCGCCCCATGCACGCCGAGCACGGCCTTGAGCTTGTCAAAATCCAGCGCCAGCCGGTCGCCGCCCTTGGCATCGGTCGTCTCGGTAAACGCCTCGGGAAAGAGCTGGCGAAGCAGCCGCTGCTTGTCCGCCGCCACATCCATGGAGGCGAGATTGAGTTTTTCAGGGGATGCGGGCATGGCTGGGAAGAAGATTTAGAGAAGAGGATTCTGGATGGTGAGGGAATCGAAGGTCTGGCCGTGGGAGAGGTCTTCGGAGAGAAGCGTGTCACACCCGGCTGCCAGCGCGGCGGCGATGATGGTGCTGTCCCAATGGGAAAGTTGGTAGCGCCGCCGCAGCGCCACGGCATGGCGGATGACCGGCAGCGTCAAGACCTGCACTTGCTCCGGCGCGAAGAATCCCAGCCAGACATCGATCTGCGCCTCGCCAAGGCCAAGCGCCGGACGGCGGAGCGCGGCGGAGATGAATTCCTGGATCACCTGGCTGGAAACGACGAGTCCGGGATGGCGGATCACTTCCGCCGCGAGTTCCTTTTTGCGGGCGTCCTCCGGAGCCATGGAAGCCGCGTAGAGGAAAACATTCGTATCAACGAAGATGCGTTCCATTTCCATCAGCGGCGTTCGTGGAGTTCATCCCGGTTCAGCGCGGGCACGGGTGCTGTGTTCTCCGCCTGGATGCCGCGCAGGAACTCGGAAACGCGTTGCTGATGCTCCGCCCTCGTCGGGCCATGAGCCTCCCCCGCCACCTCCCGGATCAGGGCGGCGGTGATGAATTCCTTGAGCAGCACGCCCTTCCGCGCCGCCGTCGCCTTGACCTCGCGGAACAAGGGATCGGGAATGTCGATGGTCGTTCTCATGCGTATGTTTTTATGCTTTTGTGGTGTCGGGGCAAGGGGAAACGCTGAATCGCAGGATTTGTGAATCAAGAATTTCGCGGAATCTTACGGGAGATCCAGTAACGTGGTTTCCGGCTTTCATGTGCCACCGCCAGCACCCAGACCGTCTCTCCCCGGATGATGAAGGGGAGGCAGAAGGGAAAGGTTTTCAGATTGATGCGGCGCTGCTCGGCACTGCGGATGCGATACGTTTCGGGATGATCCCGCAAGCCCCGGACCGTGCTCTCGATCTCCACGCTGAATCTCCGCCCCAACCCCGGCTCCGCTTCCTCGTAATAACGGATGGCATCCAGAAACTCCTCCCTGGCCTCCTGCACGAACCTAACCGTCATCGTGCGAGAAGTTTGTCAGCCGCAGCCATGACCTCGTCAAAAGGAACACCCGTTTCGCGGCCTTGATCGATCGCCACAATGCGTGCCTCGATCTCCGCGTCCCATGCGGCCTGGCATCCATCCTCCGTCTCCCCATCCGCACTGACGAGCAGGACTTCCGCCAGTTTCAGCCTCTGCCGGGGAGTGAGGTCGAGCGCCTCCTTGGTGATGGTTTCAAAACTTACGGCCATGGGGTGAGTTTCTTTTGAAACGTGCGGGAAGTCAAGAATCCCGGGGGCAGGACAGCACGAGCTCATTTCGGAAAGTTTCAGTCATCGCAGGGGGGTTATTGAAGGTGCCAAGTGATGGCGAACAACAGATCTTCGGCGATGGAATAGGCCAGCAGCCGCGCCGCCTCCGCCTCGATGCGGTCGCGGTCCTCCTCGATCGTCCGGCTTTTCTCGTCGAAGGATTTCCAAGCATCAATCCGCACGCGCTCGAAGCCGCGGAGCCCTTTCTGGAGATTGAGCTTCTCCGGCAGGGAGGAAGCGTCTCGCACCTGCTTGCGTAGGGCCTTGGATTTGAGGTCGATGTCATCCAGTTTCCCTTTCTGCGCGCGCCGTTGGTCTTCCGCCCAGTGGTCGAGCTTGTCGGTTTCCTGTTGGAAAAGCTCCATGTTGCGCAGCTCGATGGTGGCAAGGGACGCATTCTTGACCCGATCCAGCATGGAAGCGAGGGATAGTGGCGGATTGCCACCGGGCGTCGCGGCCACCATGGCGGGAAGCGCTAGCAGCAAGTGGACTTCCTGATCGGTCAGTTCGGCACCGCCCTCTTGGATTCCAGCGAGCAGGAGAATATCTTCGTGGGTTTGCGACGACTTGGGGCCGGTGATGATGTTCAGAATCCGGGCCGCGATGGAACCGGCGCGCCCGACCAGTGGTTCCAGCTTTGCCGATTTCCCGGCAGAACCGGTGTAATCGAACACGAGATGCGCGGAAGGAGTGGGAGTTGTTTTCGCCTCATGGATCACGGTCTGGGCCAGCGGATGATGAAGGCGGTAGCGGTGGGCGTCTTCCGGATCGTCTTTGCCGGTGGTCAGCTCGTAGCGCCCGCGGGCGATCTCGAGGGCGGGATAAGGCGGGTTGGAAAGAATGAAGGAATGGGAAACCGGATCAAACATTGCCCGGTCGGCGAGGATGTGCCGGGTGAGGGTCCAGAGGCTGGTCTGGATCTTGTTGAGGTAGCGCTCGCCAACGATCTTGTTGTGGCGGAGCTTGTCGGCGACTTCGGAATCGAAGTTCTCCAACAAGGATGTCCGGGTGTTGGCGAGCTTGGCGTGGATCTCGGTTTCGAGTTCCTTTTGAAGGGCATCGAAGGAGGCCTTGATCTCGTCAGAGTGGCGTCAGGTTTGATAGCTAGCGTGGATGCGTTTTTCGAAATCGACACCGGACTCGAGGATGCCGAGCACTTCGTCGGAGGAACCGAAAAGGCCGTCGAAGAGTTTCAGTTTGTCGGAAAGCAACTCGTGGACGCGCTGGTCGGCGGCATTGGCGCGATTGAGGAAATTGATAACCACCACGTCATGCTGCTGGCCGTACGGTGGCAGCGGCCGATGCGTTGCTCGATCCGTTGGGGATTCCATGTCCACCTTCGCATCCGCCAAGGTGCCGGCGAATTTCTCGATGCTGTTGGCTGGGCCTCGACGAGTCAGTTCGTAGGCGAGGTATTTGGCCTGATGGGGGGTAAGCGGGATTGCTGGCATTAATGGTTTCAGCTCCACCGGGCGTCGCCCTCCAGCTTGCCGTCCCACCATTCCTTGATGTTAAAGGGCGGGTTTATCCTCCCGTTGGGACGATCTGCGGGGTGGCTTCGCGAGAATGAACACGCTGCCGCGCTGGGCAGTGCCATCACGAAGTCGGCGCGGAGGTCCGGGTGCGGGTCGCGGGTGAAGGTGTCCGGGAGAGGCGAACTCCGATTCGCCCGTCTTAGAGAAGAGGAAGACGTGAGCCGGAGATCGCGCTTCCTTGTATCCTCCTTCTCCGCCGCCTCCAGCGCGTCGTCGATGAGCTTGCCGGCGGAGGTGAGGAGCACAGGCATTTTGCCTGTGGCTTTTTTATTCTGAAGAAACAGGCAGGACGCCTGTGCCCCTTTCTGGTCGGTCACGCGGAGGAAAGTTTGGGAAGCGGTGTGAGGCACAGGGGGAGAAATGCTGAAAGCTGAGAAACTAAAACGCTGAAATGAAAGGGTTTCAGATTGCGTAGCCTAACAACAGCAAGAGCGGTGGGAAGGAGAAAGGTCGGGAAATGCCTAAATGGTGAGATGCTGATCGGACGATGGGCGTGTATCGGCTCCTCGCGGATTAATATCCAACCCTTTGCCAAAAGTAATTTCCGAAACTGTCACAAAAGACTGGTCCGAATGTCCCGTCACCGGATTGCCCCGCTTCAATGCTTAAAGGAATGACGGACTTACCGACAAGCCCCTCCCAGGTCGGCCCCGCAAACTCGAAGCGGCAATGGTCGCATCCGCCATCGTTCCTCTGAAAGATGATCCGTCACGGGCGGGAGAAACCCATTGGACTGTCGTAAAACTCTGCGGTTGGTCACGCGAGAAAAAGGCAATCGCCCCAAGCTCCCGCACACTCGTGCGCTATCTTCATGAGCATGAATCCATTCGTGAAATCTCTCGACCTGTGCCTGAACCTCCGAATCGCGAAGCGTGGCAAGACCAGCGCGAGACTTTTACGTCCGAACTTCTTGATCTAGTGAAAGCCTCGGCTTGCAAGGTGTTTTTTGGCGATGAAGCCGGTTTTGAGGGCGATCCACGGTCGTAGCACAGGTGGTTCAAACGAGGCAAAACCATCACAAGACGGAATCCCGCGAAAGCTCGTATTGGGGTTGAAGCTATTCCTCAGCCGTTGGCCTCATTGAAAAGAATCAGGGCGACTCAGCCAAACCAAAGTCCTTAAGCTTTTGATAATCAGCGTTCATCTTTCATGGGGTTTGCTCGAAGGTGCGCCATTAAGGCTTGGCATATTGCCACGCTGGATGAACGCCCCAGCGAAGAATCAACCGGGCGCTGCCTAGCGCTTGCACCCGCCGAAATGCTAGTGTATCGCCTCTCCCCCGGTGGCCGAAACCCGCCCTACCCCTTCCTATATGATCAAGTGGATTCTCCAAAAAATCGTCGGCAGCAAGAACCAGCGCGAAGTGCGCCGCATCCGCCCGACGGTGGCTCGCATTAATGAAATTGAAGAAGCACTCCAACGCGAGCCGGCTGAAAAACTCCTCGAATTCACGGCCACTTGGAAAGGTTACCTCGCCCGCTATCACGCCCTTGAAGCTCCGGCCAAGCCGATCATCGAGCGCATGGAGGATGCCGAACTCCGTGTCACCGCCGAGACTCTGGAAACCCGCTTGTCGGTCCTTCGCGAGGAGTTCCCATCGCTGCCGTCGAGCATCCTCGCCACCGCCTCTTCGATTGAGGCCGCGAAGTCTGCTTTTCATGAAATCGAAGGCGAGTTCGGGAAATCCCGCGCCAAGTATCTTGAGAAAATTTTACCCGAGGCTTATGCCGTCGTGAAGAACGGCGCCCGCCGGCTGTGTGGCACCGAGATCACCGTCAACGACCGCCCGCTGGCTTGGGAGATGATCCACTTCGACGTCCAGCTCGTCGGCGGCGTCGCCCTCCACCGCGGGATGATTGCGGAAATGCAAACCGGTGAAGGCAAGACCCTGGTCGCCACCCTGCCCGTCTATCTCAATGCGCTAACAGGTGCCGGTGTCCACGTCGTCACGGTCAACGATTACCTCGCCAAGCGCGACTCCGAGTGGATGGGTTCGTTGTTCCGCTTCCTCGGCCTAACGGTCGGCACGATCCAGAACCAAATGCCGCCGTGGGAACGCCGCGCCGAGTATGCCTGCGACATCACTTACGGCACCAACGCCGAGTTCGGTTTCGATTATCTCCGCGACAACGGCATGGCTTCCACCAAGGACGAGCAAGTCCAGCGCGGCCACTATCTCGCCATCATCGACGAAGTGGACTCCATCCTCATCGACGAAGCGCGCACCCCGCTGATCATCTCCGGCCCGTCCACTCAGTCGTCCCATCAGTTCGACAAATACAAGCCACTCGTCGAGCAGCTCGTTAGAAAACAAACCGAGCTGTGCAACAACCTCGCCGCCGAAGGCAAGCAGTTACTAGATGCCGGCGACTCGGTCAACGCCGGCCGCGCTTTGTTCAAGGTCAAGCTTGGCCAACCGCGCAACCGCCAGCTCATGCGCTTCATGGAGGAGCCGGAAATGCGCAAGCTGATGGAGAAATCCGAACTCTCATTTCACCAAGATGCGCAGAAGAAAGATCTCTTCGAACTCAAGGAAGAACTCTATTTCATCATCGACGAAAAGGGCCACGACTCCGACCTGATGGAGATGGGCCGCGAGTTTCTATCACCCGGCGATCCAGATTCCTTCACCCTGCCCGACCTCGGCACGCTCTATGCAGACATCGACACCAACCGCGAACTAACCGAAGAGCAGAAGCTCGCCGCCAAGGATGAGCTGCAAGTCCGCATGGATTTGCAGGCGGAAAAAATCCACAACATTTCCCAACTCCTCAAGGCCTACTGTGTGTTTGAAAAGGACGTCCAGTATGTGGTCAAGGACGACAAGGTCATCATCGTGGATGAAAACACCGGCCGCGAAATGCCGGGTCGTCGTTGGTCGGACGGACTCCATCAAGCGGTCGAAGCCAAGGAAGGTGTATCCATCGAGAAGGAAACCCAGACCTTCGCCACCATCACCATTCAGAACTATTTCCGGCTCTATCAGAAGCTGGCGGGCATGACCGGCACTGCCGAAACAGAAGCTGCCGAGTTCCATGATATCTATCGGCTCGACGTGCTGCCGATCCCGACCAATACGACTAACATCCGGATCGACGAGAACGACCAAGTCTTCAAAACGCGCCGCGAGAAGTTCAACGCGGTGATCGCGAAAATCGAAGAAGCGCACGCCAAGGGCCAGCCTGTCCTCTGCGGCACCGCCTCCGTCGAGGCCTCGGAAACGCTCGCCCGGATGCTCAAGCGCGCGAAGATTCCTCACTCGGTGCTGAACGCGAAATTTCACCAACAAGAAGCTGAAATCATTTCCCGCGCCGGCCACCTCGGGGCGGTCACGGTTTCAACGAACATGGCCGGCCGCGGCACCGACATTAAGCTCGCCGCTGGAGTCCCCGAAGCTGGCGGACTGTTCGTCATCGGCACCGAGCGCCACCAATCGCGCCGGATCGACCGCCAGCTTCGTGGCCGTTGCTCGCGCCAGGGCGACCCCGGACGGTCGCAATTCTTTATCTCGTTCGAAGATGATTTGATGCGCAATTTCGCCGCCGCCGATCGCATGACCCAGATGATGGAACGCTTCGGCATGAAGGAAGGTGAAGCACTCGAACACTCGTGGCTCAACCGCTCGGTGGAAACCGCCCAGAAGCGCGTCGAATCCCGCGACTACACCGGCCGCAAGCGCGTGCTCGACTTCGACGACGTGATGAACATGCAGCGCGAGGTGGTTTATGGCTACCGCAACGAAGTTCTAACGACCGAAGTCCCGCGCGATCTGGTTAATGAAATCATCGACGAAACCATTCCCGCCAAGGTCCACGAATACCTCGCGGACCGCGATGACAAGCAGCCTGACTACAACGAATTGCTGCATTGGGTGAATGCCACACTGCCTGTTAGTGTAACTGCCGAAGATTTCCTCCACAGTCAAAATGAGGAAGCTATATCTGCGATGTTGGTGGACAAAGTGAAGGATGCCTATGGAGCACGCGTCGGCGATTTACCGATGGAAGTGCTCGACCAAGAAGAGCGCCGGATGGTGTTAGTCGCCATCGACAAGCAATGGCAGGCGCATCTTTACAACATGGACGCCCTCCGCGAAGGCGTGGGCCTGCGCGCCCAAGGCCAGAAGGACCCACTCATCGAGTATAAGAACGAAGCCTATAACTTGTTCGTCACCCTGATGGATTCGATCAAACAAGAAGCGCTCCAAAACCTCTTCCGATCGGCGGCGAATCTTGAAGCCTTCCTCCAACAACTCCACAACGCGCCGCAACAACTTCACGGTGGCGAGGCCGCGCTCACCCAGGACAACGTCGCCGTTTCCGGCAGCTCCGCGAATCTCGATGCCTCGTCCATGCCGTCGCCCGAAGGCACGACTCTCAAGCTCAATCTCCCGAAACGCAAACCCAGCTTTTCCATCGAGACCACCGGCCGCAATGCCACCTGCCCTTGCGGCTCCGGCAAGAAGTTCAAGCAGTGCTGCGGCAAGGAAGAGTGAGGCCCGTTAGATCTCTACCAAGCCCTTCCCCGCCAGCAGCAAAAATGGCGCGGGGCGCTTGGTCCCGACAGCTCCATATCTAGCAACTCGCCAGCCGTTCGCGGTTTGCGCAGTCAGCCACGCTTCCACCGCAGTCGCCTCGCTGGCACCCGCCGGGTGACCGGGATAACAAATCACCGACAGCACGCCAGCGGGTTTCAGCAGCCGCGCGGCGACCTCAAGCGCAGCCAGAGTCTCGTTAGATTCGGTGGTGATTGCATGATTTTCCCCCGGCAGATAGCCGAGATTGAACATCACCACCGCGACCGATCCTTCGGCGGCGTGCTCAGCCATTCTGCCGTGAGACTTGTGGAAAAACTCAACCCACCCAGCTCC
>JAYTEI010000473.1:0-10746 GCA_043735445.1 Akkermansiaceae bacterium
GGCGTTTCGACCGGCACGGGGATCGCCTCGCACACTTGCCGCCAGCCGGGGAAGTTCCATTTGTTAGGGAAGCCGCTGCACTGCTCCGGCTTGACCGGGTGGATGCGGCAAGCGTTGCCGTCGAGCATGATGCATTCGTGGTTGGCCTTTTCGAGCAGTGAGAGACCTTGCCTGTTAGAGCGGAGGCGGGTGAAGCGAGTTAGGAAATCCTGATCCGTTAGTCCGAGAAATTGCGCAATCGGCGCAATTTCATCCTCCTCGAGCCGCACGTCGCCCGGCCATTTGCAGCAGGCGGTGCAGCGCTGGCAAACGTAGAAAACGCTTGGCTCCAGCGTGACCTCGCGGTTGCCGGGGCTGCCGTGATCTGGGCTGCGGTCACTCACTCGAGCTGGCGGTAGTAGTAATTCACGCGCTGCAGGAAGCCATTCCACTTTGTGCCGGGGCGGCCATTGTCCATCAGGAAATGCGGGCAGTTCTTGTTAGGCGGGTGTTTTCCCCGCCGTGGCCAGTGGTAATGTGGCTCCACGTTTTGGAGCGGGATACTGTTTCGCTTCATCAAAACCGCTGTTAGTTTGGCGGTGCGCTCGATGGTGGCGGCACGGTTGTTGCCGTGGTTCTCACACATTTCAATGCCGATGGAGTAACGATTTCCCGGGCCGTCGAAATCGGCGTGGATGCCCTGCTCCGAGGTCGGCATGTGTTGGATCGCAAACCCGTCTTCGACCGTGAAATGCCAGATCAGATAGCCCGGTCGTTGGCCGGTCCGCAGGGCACCGTGTTTCAACGCCTCGGCGTGCCGTTCCGCACCTGCGGTGTAATTCTGAGTGCTATGAATCGTGATGTAGCGCGGGCGCATCGGCCGCGCTCCCCGCCGCCCGTACCTCCCGCGGCACACCATGTCCTGCTTCACATTGACCTGCCGCATCATCGCGGAAAGTGAAGTGCCGCCAGCGGATCTAACCGGCGGCAGCGACGACGGTGGAGTGTAGGGCCGGTAATGATCTCGCACACCCGGCGGTGGCCCGATCGGGCTGCACTGCACGCACCCGAATGCGAGGATCGCGGAGAAAAGTAAGCAGCAAAAGGATTGCACTGCGGGATAATTACCACGCGGGATTTAGTTCGGAAGTCTAAAATTAATCTGGAGTGCGGCACGCTCTGATGCCGCCTGCGGTAGAGGGAAGCTCTGCTCCATGCGGCGCGGAGCTCTTTCTTTTCTCTTCCGCTAGAAGAGTTCCACACCCCATCCGGCAGAGCCGGAGCTGCCGTGGGCGCGAGCAGAGCTTCGCGCACTCCAGCCAGCTTCGGACGCATCCGGGCTGAGAACTTGCAGCCCCGTTCCTACCTCTATCCTATTTTTCAGGTTCCTTCCTCTTCCCACGCCCGCTTCAACGCTGGACCCAGGGCGCTGTCGAGAGCTTGGTGCCAGTGGTCGCTGGTTTGGATGACGGGAAGCTCCGGGAGGATCCGGGGCGTTAGATCGGCAGGAGCTTCAGCCGCGTGCGCGTGGAAATACTCACCGCCGGCAGTGGCCGGACCGATGACGCGGTGGGTGGTGCGCCCAAGTCCTAACAACGCGGCGTGGACCCAGCGTGCGCCGAGATGTGGGCAGAGGATTTCGCCGGTCGCTTGGATTGGAAATGGTTCTGGATTTCCACCGAAGTCGATCTCCCAGCCTTCGCTGCGGAAGACGGAATCGTGCGTCTGCCAGTTTTCCGCGAGGCGGGGGAGCAGCCAAAAGCGGACGGCTTCGTGGGCCTCGTCCGGCGCGACGGCCAACCGCAGCCGGGCGTCTGCTAGACCGCGGAGCTGGCGGAGGGTGGTCACGACGATGGCCCGGTAGCGGCGTGCGGCTTCCTCCGGGCCGTGGTCGGCGGCCATCTCCGGCAGGACGAGGCCGGGCAGGGGTTCTTGGATTTTCAGCGTGAGCAAGCGCACGGCAAGAGGCTTGTCCGGCGGTGCGCGTGGTCCAAGCGCGGATTGCTACGGGTTTCCTTATTTTACAGCCATGAAAACAATCTTGCCCCAAGGCAGGAGTGGGGGGATGCTGTGCCCGCAGCGAATCGGATGGCAGCCAAGGACAACAAAAAGCGGGGTGAACTCCCTGAACCGACGCGATGGTCGAACGAAATCACCGGGATCATTTGGATCACGGCGGGTTTGTTGCTGCTGCTCTCGCTGGTGAAATACAGTCCAGCAGACCTGCCACGGTGGGGGCCGTTAGAGGCGTTTGCCGGGAAGTCGGGGGCCAAGGGCGAAAATCTAATTGGTCCAGTCGGCGGGGTGCTCGGGTTCGTCCAAATTCTGTTATTCGGCGCGGCGGGCTACTTGCTGCCGGTCGGCTTCATCTGGTTCGGGATCATCAAGCTGGCCTTCGACGCGCGGGTCTGGCCGCGGGCAGTGCTGGGTTTTTGCATCCTGCTACTCGCCGCCGCAGCATGGCTCGATGCCGCAGACTTCTTCTTCAAGGAATGGGCCGAGCGCTGCAATCTAAACAACAGCCCCGGTGGCGTCATCGGCGATGGGTTGGGTGGCTTTGTCCTCACCAACCTCATCGGTCGTGTGGGCACCCTCATTCTAACTGGCGGAGTTTATCTAGTGGCGTTGATCATGCTCACCGGCCAGCAGCCAGTGCGTTTCGCCAAGGCGTGCTATCGGTTAGCCCGCCGGAAATTTCACGAATGGCAAGCGAGCCGCAGCGCCACTGGCAAGATCGCCGCCCGCGAGGCGGAGATGCTCGCCGAGCGCGAACGCCAGCGCGAGCAGCGGCGCAAAGACCGCGAGTCCACCAAATCCGCGACCTCCGCCAAAGCCGCCGCCGAAGACCCACAGGCGCTGCTGCCGCTGCGCGAAATTCCCACTCCTGAGATCATCGATGCTTCCCAGCGCCGTGCCATCGACCCCGAACTCATCGGGAAAAACCCCTTCAGCCGCAAGCCGTCGCCGGAGCATCAGGGACTCCAAGAGGGTCGTTTCCCGAACTACCAGATCCCGCAGTTCGACCTACTCGACCCGCTGCCCGAGGTGGACGACTCGGATGCGGATGATGATCACAAGGAAGAGACCCGCCAGATCATCATTGATACGCTCAAGGCCTTCGGCATCGAGGTGACGGCCGGTCCCATCACTCGTGGTCCGACGATTACCCGCTACGAAATCTATCCGTCCACCGGCCTCCGCGTTTCGCGCATCTCCCAGTTAGAGGCGGACATCGCCCGCGCCACTTGTGCCGAGCGGATCAATATCCTCGCCCCCATCCCCGGCAAGGACACCGTCGGGATCGAGATCGCGAACAGCAAGAAAGTCGCCGTGCCACTCCACGAGCTGCTCTACTCCACGGATTTTAACTCCTCCAAGAAAAAAATTCCGCTCGCCCTGGGCAAGGACGTTTATGGGAACACGGTCATCGCCGACCTGGCCGCCATGCCGCACTGCTTGGTCGCCGGAGCTACCGGTTCAGGCAAGTCCGTCTGCATCAACTCGATCATCGCGTCCATGCTCTTTAAGTTCAGCCCGGACGAGCTGCGTTTCATCATGGTCGATCCCAAGGTGGTGGAAATGCAGATGTATAACCGACTGCCGCACCTCGTGGTGCCGGTCGTCACCGATCCGAAAAAAACCGTGGCCGCCCTCAAGTGGGTGGTCAACGAAATGGAGAAACGTTACAAAATTTTCGCTAAAGTCGGCGTCCGGAATTTCGACAGCTTCAACGCCCGCCCCATCCCGGAGAAGCCAAAGCCCGCACCCGAGCCGGAGCCGGAAGAAGAGCTAACGGACGATGGCCCGGAGCCTGACGCTCCCTTCGATCCGCGGGAATTGCTCGATCCCGCGATCCCTAGCAGCCACCAGGCACCACCGTGGTCGATGATGGATGACGAGCCGGACGAGGAGATGAATTCGCTGGCTGCGGCTCTGAGCGATGGCGACCTCGGTCCCGAAGCGGATGAAGAGGATGAGGATGTTTACGAAGAGCAGATTCCCACCAAGTTTCCCTACATCGTCGTCCTGATCGATGAGCTTGCCGACCTCATGCAGACCGCGCCGGCTGACGTGGAGATGTGCATCGCCCGCATTGCGCAAAAAGCCCGTGCCGCCGGCATCCATTTAATCATCGCCACCCAGACCCCGCGGGCGGACGTGGTCACCGGCATCATCAAGGCGAACATCCCGTCCCGCATCGCCTTCCAGGTTTCCTCTGCCCTCGACTCCCGCGTCATCCTCGACACCAAGGGCGCGGACAAACTCGTCGGCAAGGGCGACATGCTCTACCTGCCGCCCGGCTCCGCCAAGCTCGAGCGCGCCCAAGGCGCTTTTGTTACCGATGCCGAGATCGAGCGCCTCATCGACCACTGCGCCGCCCAAGCGAAGCCGCAGTTTGAAAAAGAAATCCAAGCCTCGATCAATGGCGAAGGCGGCGACGATGAGGACGACGACGTCTCGCAAGCGGACGAGGAACTCATCATGAAATGCATCGAAGTGGTGCGCCAGGAACAGAAGGCCAGCACCTCGCTGCTGCAACGTCGCCTCCGCCTCGGTTACACCCGCGCCGCGCGGATGGTGGATATTCTGGAGCAACGTGGCATCGTTGGTCCGGGCGAGGGCGCGAAGGCGCGGGAAGTGTTTTTAAAGTGATAACGTGGCAGCTACCATCACAACTCTTGCTCGATCACTTTCAATGTTAGAAATGACTCCTGCCAGCGTTCTAACATCACGCGAGTAGCGCTCACGGCTGGCTTGGTCGCCAGTGTTGTTACTGCCGAATTCTCCCAGATACACGGGGCGACCGAAATTCACCGACCACTCGCGGGCGAGATCGAGCAACTCTCTAACGACCACCGCCGAGCATGGATTGCGGTCGGTGGGCAGCGTGTTGTAGCGCTCGGTGAAATCGCGGATCCCCGCATTTTCCTTGAGCGAATCTGGGATGGCGAAAGGCGTCGCTGGCGGCCCCGGATAGGTCGTGCCTCGCAAGGCGCGGAGTTTCACCCAGTGGGCACCTTGGTGAGTGGCCAAGCGTCGGCAGCAAGGTAGTCGCCGGAAACGGGCTTCCAAGATTCCGGTTTGCCATTCTGCAGGGCCTCGAAGCCGCCGTTAGTGAGCTGGGTTCCTTCCGCAGTTAGGTCATCCCACAGCACTTCCTTGGACACTGCGGTGCCGGATTTTTCCTCCACCCAAAGGCCACTGAGGTTCAGCTCCACGCTGCCATCCTCGACCGGGGTGAAGCTGATGGTGAACTCGCGCCTGTCCCACCAGCGGACGGGGAAAATCACAGCGGTGTGGCGTTCACGGGCGGCAGGGTCTTGCTCCCATCAAGCCGGGGTGGCCGTGCCACTTGAGACTTGGAGGTCGCGCAATGGGGACTGCGCGGCGGGGATCTTCAGCCACAGTCGGGCGGCGCTGGTTTGCTTGGCGGCTTCCGGGGCGGAGAGCGCGACTGTTAGAGTGAGAGGCCGGAAAAGGAGGCGCGTATGGGTGCTTGTTTTCGATGACATCTGGGCTTGCCGTCGGCAACTTCGAGCTTTATGGCCTTACGCCATGGAGCATCATGTTTATTTCTGGCTGAAGGAAGAATTTCAAAATGACATCGACCGCGCGATCTTCGAGCAAGGAATCGCGGCGTTGTTTGAAATCAAACTGGTTGCTGGAGGCCGCTGGGCGGTGCCGGCCAAGGTGATGATCCGCCCGGTGATCGACCAATCATGGGACTACGCGCTGACCATGCAGTTTCGCAACATCGAGGAGCACGACGCCTATCAGGTGGACCCCGATCACAATGTTTTCATCAATACCTTCAAGGATTGGTGGAAGCAGGTGCAGGTGAAAGACTTGGCGTGAGCTGTTATCTAACGTGTGAACTGACTGAGGGTTGCCTTAAACTCCTCGGGCCAGTCGAGCGTGTCGAGCGTCGCGGGATCGGCCCACGCCGCATCGATTTTTAACAGGTCTTGGAAATAGACTGCCGCGTCATCGCTCGCGCCCGTCTGGGCGGCGGCGATAGTGAGCAGGGCGGTGGCGTTCTCGCGTTTTTCCGCCGGAAAACCAATGCGCTGGCCTTCGCGCAGGAAACGATAAGCGCGTTCCGAATCACCTGTTAGCAGCGCGACCCAGCCAGCTCGCAGCGCGAAATTTCCATCCTGCGGGAAGCGATGCATGCCGGTGGTTAGGATTTCCATCGCCTGCCGTGGATCGGAATTCTCAAACGCGGTGTAAGCGGCCTCGGCATAATCGCCGGGCAGGGTGGTCTCCACCGGATGCTCGGTGATGAGCTCGATCCAGCGCGGGTGGGCTTTCACATAATCGCCCAGAGCGGTTAGAGCGAGAGCCTCGGCGCGGAGGCATGGTTCGGGGGCCGCGCCCATGTTGCGGGCGAGGTTGGCGAGCTGGAAGGTGACCTCCGTTTCCTCCTTGTGGGCGGAAAATGCGAGCGCCGCTTGCAGGCAAGCTTCGGCGAACCGGCGCTTGCCCACGGCGACGACGGTGGCGGGATCTGCGAGCCGCGCGGCGATGGCTTTGCGCTGCTCCGGGGTGGCACTGGTGGGAACTTGGATCGCGTCTAACTCCCCGCGGACGCAGCGCCGGATGTCATCCAGCGCGGGTTTGAAATCCGCCTGCTCCCAGCCGTCCCAATCCTCGCGCAGCCGGACATCTGCCAGCTCTGGGAAAATTTCCGGCCAACTTGCAAGGGCGTCTGCCTTGCGACCTTCTAACCACGCCATGCGCGACAGTGAAATCTGCCGCAGCAAAGGCGGCAGATTGTTGGCCGCAGTTAGACAGGCCACGATCCATTCGGGATGCTCGGATTTCAGCGCCAGCGCGAGCGCGGTGGCCGCTGCCGGGCCACTGCCACCCGCGGCCTGGATGGCAGTTAGAACTGCGGCCGGGTCGCCCGCGCGGAACGTTTCCTCGAGTGGATTCGCCGCTTGGGGAAGGGCGTGCGCCCGTCGCTCGCGCAGCAGCTCGAAGGCTTCCGGCCCGGCGGTGCGCTGGTGGATAGACTTGAATTCCACGCTCACGGCGGCGAAGTCGAGTCGGGGAAATAGCGCGAGGATGGTGCCGAAGTTGCAAGCGTCGAACGCTGTGACCCGAGCCTCGAACGAGAGCCGAGTGAAGGCCCGCGTCGTCTCGTCGTAGCGCATTCCCGCCAAGGCTTCGCTGAGATTTTTTAGATCAGTTAGGGACGCCTTGTCGATCATGCCTGGCTTGCGTTCGTCGGTGTTAGGGACGGGCAAGGGCAGCAGCCGGTGGATCGTCACGGTGCCGTTGCTCTCGCCGGTGATCACGGATTTTCCGCCGAACGCCGCTGCCGTGACCGGCGAGGTGAGTGCGACGGGCGCGTGTGGACCGGTTAGGATTTGCACCGTGTTGCCGGAGATTGCGAAGGGGGCTTTTTCGGGATCGTTCAGCAGCCAGCTCCAAATGTTAGGTTGGCGGCTCCACGGCAAGCGCCGTGCCAGCGCATCTGCGGTGAGCGAGCCATCGTCCACCTCGCTGTAGGAAATAACCGACTGCAGCGGCGGCTCGTGCGGCCCCTGTTGCTGGAGTGCTAACACCGAATTTCCGTCTGCGGAAAACTGTGCCTGTAGCAGCGTGAGCGGCTCTGCTAGCGGCGTCCTGCGGATTTCCTCAACGGGCGATACCGGCATTTCCAACAAGCTGCCGTCGGCATGGATCACCCGCAATTGTCTGCGCTCTAGCCACGCCGCAAGCGGCCGTGGAGCTGCTTCGGTTAGCGGCTCAGACGTTCGGATCATTTCCCCGCTGGCCGCGTCGCGAATCTGCCAGACCAGCGAATGATCGTTTTCCGAAGCGTATCCTGGATGCGCCGACAGCAGCCCATCGGCGGAAAAAACGATGACTGCCGTAGGAGTTAGATATTCCGGAAGTGTGCCTAGGTCGCGGATCGGCTTGAGCGTTTCCGCGTTGCACAGCAAGCTCACCGGCCCGCGCTCGACGACCACCGAGCGATGCCCCGGATCAAACACCAAGCTGCGGGTTTTACAATTGGCTGCGGGAAATAGGACACTCTCGATTCGCATGGAGTCGAGATTCCATCGCACGGTCGTGTTGGTTTCACCGCCCAGACTCACCCACAACGAAGAAGGCGCAGCGAAGTTGAGTTGGTCGATGGGTAGCGAGTGATCCAGTGTGACCTCTGGCAGATTCCAGACGGTTTCTCTCAGAATCGCTTCCGCCATGTCCCGGGCTTCCTGTGAGGCGGGATGAGTTTTCAGCGCGGAAACTAACATGGCCAACGCCTCGTCCGGGCGGTTTTGCTCAAGTTTGACCTTGGCAGCATCGGTCCGGGCATTTGCGAGTTGAGAAACCAGAGCCGTATCGCTCACCATCACTGGCTTCGGCGGTGGTTTGCAGCCTTGGATCAAGCCTCCGAGAACCAGCGGCAAGATGAAGCGGTTGCGAAATCGCGCCGTGAGTGATCGGGAGTTTTGGCTGGGCATGTTCCACGGATTCAACGCCGCGGGCGGAGTTTCATGTCTGTAGCTCTTCCCGTCAAAGCCCGCTTTTCTGGATCAAATCGCGGAGTTGCACTTGGAATTCCTTGATGTCCTCCGGCGTCGGGCGATAGCCCTCGGTGTCTGGATCGAGGCCCGGGCGGCCGGTCTGATCGAGCATCCAGACGCCCGTTTCGCCATCGCTGAAAATGACTTTGCCGCTGACCATCGCGCCGGGAAGCGTCAGCGAATCCATCGTCGTCGTCACCTTACCGGTCGGGATGAGAACCGGCTTTTCCGCCTTTTTGTCCTCCACTTTCGGAGCCTCTATCAGCTCGATGCCCAGATCGAGGGTCAGAAACCGGGTATCCATGTAAGTGAGGGTATGCCCAAAATCCTCCTTCAGATGGCGTTGGAGATCGGACATGGTGGCCCCCTCCGCAGCCCATTGTTTGAGAGAATCTTTTTGTTCCGGGGTGAGTTTGCTAGCGCTGAACATGCCCTGTTTTTGACCGTGGCCACCTGCTTGCCAAGCCTCAAGCGCGGGAAAAATGGGCAGCGCTTCCCGCTTGCCTCACTGTCGCGAGAGTCGAAAGCTCGTCGCGTGCTTCCCACCCTCCGCGCCCACTTCGGCCATGATGCCTTCCGCGAGGGCCAGGAAGCCGTGATCCGCGCCCTCCTCGAAGGCCGCTCCGCCCTCGCGGTCTTTCCCACCGGCGGCGGGAAATCCCTTTGCTATCAGCTCCCCGCACTTCTGCTCGATGGCCTCACCCTCGTCGTTTCGCCGCTAATCGCCCTGATGCGCGACCAGGTCGAGGCGCTCACCGCCAAGGGCATTTCCGCCGCCCGCCTCGACTCCACGCTCGATGCCGACCAGCTCCGCGATGTGTACGAACGCCTCGAAGCCGGCACCCTCAAGCTCCTTTATGTCGCCCCCGAGCGCTTCGCCAACGAAGCCTTCCGCCTGCGCCTCAAACGCCTGCCCATTCAGCTCATCGCCATCGACGAAGCGCACTGCATCTCCGAGTGGGGCCACAATTTCCGCCCGGACTACCTCAAGCTCGCGAGCATCTGCCGTCGCCTGAAAATCCCGCGCGTGCTTTGCCTAACCGCCACCGCGACGCCCAAGGTCGCGCGCGACATCCGCAAAGCGTTTCGCATCGCCACTGCCGACCATGTGCAGCTCAGCTTCCACCGCGCAAACCTCGATCTCCGCGTCACCCCCTGCACCACCGCCGAGCGGAAAAGTTTGCTGCTAGAAAAACTAACTGCCGTCGATGGAGCTGCCGTCGTCTATGTCACCCGCCAGGAAACCGCCGAGGAGGTCTCCACTTTCCTGGCGAAAAACGGACTGTCTTCCCGCGCCTATCATGCCGGACTGCCCGCCGAGTTTCGCGCGGATGCCCAGAGCTCGTTTATGGCCGACGACACGCGGATCATCGTCGCCACCATCGCCTTCGGCATGGGCATCGACAAATCCAACATCCGCGCCGTTTTCCACTATAACCTCCCGAAAAGCCTCGAAAACCACACCCAGGAAATCGGTCGCGCCGGTCGCGACGGCCTGCCTGCGATCTGCGAAATGTTAGCCTGCGGTGACGACCTTACCGTCCTTGAGAATTTCATCTACTCCGACACCCCCACGCCGCGGGCTTTGGAAAATCTAATCGACCGCGTGCTCCGGCTCGGTCCTGTGTTCGACGTCTCCCCCTACGAACTCTCCACCATCTGCGACATCCGCCCCGGCGTGGTTTCCACCGTGATGACCTATCTGGAAATCGGCGGCATCATCGAGTCCACCGGCACTTTTTACGCCACTTACCGCGCCAAGCTCCTCAACAAGCCGGAGAAAATCCTCGCAGGCCGCGCCACCGCCGAGCGGAAATTCATCAAGCAGATCCTCGCCTCCGGAGAAATGAAACGGTGGTGGCTCTATTTCTATCCGACTCTGCTCGCCGAGAAACTGAACTGCCAGCGCGAGAAAATCGTCACCGCACTCAACAGCCTGCAAGCCGCCGGCGACACCATCCTCAGCGTCTGGGGCGTCCGCCACGGCTACAAACTCAAGAAAGCCCCCGGCGATCTCAAACTTCTAACTGCCGCCCTCGCCGAAAAATTCCAATCCCGCGAACAAGCCGACCTCGCCCGTCTCCGCCAAGTATTAGGTCTTTCCGCCCACCGCGGTTGCCTCACCGGCTACCTCACCAAACATTTCGGTGAAACGTTAGAAAAGCCCTGCGGTCACTGCGACCGCTGCCGCGGCGTTCCGGCTAAGACGATCAAGCCGCCCAAATCC